>CAXTVG010000197.1:0-4833 GCA_964247505.1 uncultured Acidobacteriaceae bacterium | reverse complement strand
GGAAAATCGACGTACACGGCCCCCAGCTCGCGCGTGTACTGGAGCGGCTTACCGTTCATCAGGATCTTCTCAACAGCCAGGTCAGGGTAGAGGTCGATCTGAATCCGCCGGTCCGGGACAAGCATGCGGAAGCGAATCTGGCTGTCGCCCGCGATGGACTTAGCGTCCGGGTCAACGCGCACATGGAGCTTGTAGGAGAGCAGGTCGTTGTTCGCGCGGTACGGCCCATACGCGCCGCGCAGCCGGCTGGCCTCTGCCGATCGCGGCGTGATCCCGGTAGTATTCGCAGGCGCGGTCTTGTGCATTGCGGCCGCGGTTTGGGCCCCGGAATCGGAAAAGGGAATAAGCAGAAAAATACAGGCGAGCAAGCGAAGATGCATTGCGACCAGCCTAACGTAAATGTCCCCGCTGTGGCGGTACACGCTCATGGCAGTGGAGCAGGCGCGTTCTGCGCGGAAACCAGGATTTTTCTCAGCTCCACCTTCACCAGCGAAACAGCGCCATGCAGGTCGCGCAGCATGGCTTCCCGGTCCTGAAGTTCGCCGGCAGTCAGCTTTTCTTTTTCTCCTGAGTCCGTGGTGACGCTTTGAACGCTCGCCCCGTTTTTGCCCCCGTCTGCCTTGAGAAGATGCAGCCGGCGCCAGGCAGCAGGCAGCGACACATCGGGCGCGACACCATCGGGCAACTGCCCGTCTTGCGAAGCCGGCGAGTGAAGGTACGCGACCACCAGCGGAGGGTACCGGCTCGCGGCGTTTGGAGCTTGCCCCAAAACCTCGGCCAGCATGTTATACGGAGAAAGCAGCACGCGCTTATCGGCACCGTGCCCCTTCAGCTGCACGGTCGACAAAAGGAGCGCGGTGCCGCCCGCGGCGACGCCCAGCGCGTTGCCCGCGTGGGTCAGGCTGCCTGTCAGCTGCATGGCGGAACCGGCTGTGCCCAAAGCACCGCTGATGGCAAACGTTGCGAGGTTCAGCTCCGCGTTGCGCCTGCTGATCTGGCCTTCCAGCACCAGGCGGCTATTCGTCACGTGCGCGGCTTCCGCGTCGATGCGCCCCAGCGTTTCATCTACGTCGAAGGACGCCACCAGAACGCTCTCGGTAATCTGTTCCCGCAAATCAAGAGCAGCCGCGGACGCGCCTTGATTCTGGCCTTGAAGCGTATGCAGCTGCGCGAGCGAGGGCGCGATGCCAAGCGCTCCAACGATGGCCGGGGAAGGTGTCGGCGCGGATGCCTGGGCGTGCGCGGCCGATGCGAGCCCAAGGCTGAGCGCAACCCACACTACAAACCGCTTCGCCGTGTTTCCCGCGGGCAAGCTCAATCCCCCGCCGTGATGCTTTCCGTCTGCTTGGACATCTGCGCGGTGCGCTCAAGCTTGTCCCAGTTAAACGGGCGGCCGTCGATGGCGCGTTTCAGCGTTTTGAACAGCACCAGCGAAAAAACCTGCCGGTAAGCAAACCGCTGCAGCCACATGTGAAACAAGAGCAGGCTGTCGCCCTTGCTGCTGGGGTGCTTGCGTTCGAGCGAAAACGCCAGCGTCGAGGTCACAAAGTCGATCACCAGGAACGCCACGAAGTACACCAGCAGCTTCTCAAAATTGACCGCGCTCGCCGCCTCCGGGTGGAAGTAGCGCTGCCACAGGTAGCTCACCAGCCCGGCCAGGAACATCAGGTCGATAAACGGGGAAACCAGCGGCAGCACAATCTGGAAGATCAGGATATTGGGCAGCGCAAACAGCCCCATCGCGCGGTTGGTCCGCACTGCCTGCTTGTGCTTAAACACCGCCTGCAATATGCCGAACGACCAGCGGAATCGCTGCCGCATCAACCCGCGCGCGTTCACCGGAGCCTCGGTAAAGGCAAGCGCGCGGTCCTCATAGATCACTTTGTAATTCTGCTCAAGCAGGCTCATGGTGAGGTCGGCGTCCTCGGCGACGGTATTCAACGGGTAGCCGCCGCCCCGGCGCACCGCATCGGTGCGCCAAGCGCCGATGGCCCCCGGAACGACGGTGACCACATTAAACAGATCGAGCGCGCGCCGCTCGAAGTTCTGGCTTGTGATGTACTCAAGCGCCTGCCAGCGGGTCCACAGGTTTACGCGGTTGCCCACCTTGGCGTTGCCCGCGACCGCGCCTACGCGCTCATCGGCGAAGTGACACACCAGACGCGAAATCGCATCCGGCGCAATCACGGTGTCGGCGTCGATCCCGACGTAGAACTCCTCGTCGAGCCGGTCGAGCGCGTAGTTGAGCGCCTCCGCCTTGCCCGCGTTCGGCTTGGTCAACACCGTTACACGCCCGCTCGCGATGTCCGCGCGATAGGCTTCGCGCGCCACCCTAAAGGTCGCGTCGGTCGAGCCGTCGTCGATCACGATCACGCGCAGGTGCGGGTAGTCCGACCTGAGCACGGAGCGGATAGTGCGCACGATCACGGTTTCTTCGTTGTAGGCGGGCACCAGCACCGCCACTTGCGGCGCGAACGGCCCTGGCGGCGTTTTGCGCTTGCGAAAGCGGTCAATCAGCGCGCACACGCCGATGATCACCAGACGCCCGCTCATCAGCACGTCGCCGACGAAAAACACAAACACAACAATGTGGCTGAGAGATGAGAACGCGAAAAACGCGACCCGATCCACCCGCGCCTGCCAGCGCAGGCTGGGCGACAAGGGCGGCATCACCTCGGCGCGCGTCTTGCCCATCAGCTCGGAAACAGGCACAAACTCGTAGCCCCGCGCGCGCAGCTCGGTAATGAGCACGGGGAGCGCGGCCAGGGTCGCGCTGCGGTCGCCGCCGCCGTCGTGCATCAGGATCACCGACCCGCGGAAGTCCGGACGGGTCTTCATTGCCTCCATTAGCGCGAGCACCCGCGCGACGATCTGCTGCGGCGTTTTGCGCGGGTGCTCGTCCCAGTCATCGGTGTCGATTTTGTTGCCGATGATGGTGTAGCCCATCTGCTGGATCTTGTAGGCGGGCGCGGCCTGGTCGTTGGTGTCCGGCTCCTGATCGATCGAGTACGGCGGCCGGAAGTACAGCGGCTGCACCCCCAGCTCCGCGCCGAACAGCCGCTCGGTGAGGTTCAGCTCCAGCTTGAGCTCCCGCTCGGAAATCTCCGAAATATCCGGGTGCGTGAACGTGTGGTTGCCGATCTCATGGCCTTCGCGCAGGTAGCGCTTCAGCAGGCCCACGTTGTCCTGCGCCGCCTCGCCGATGACCATGAACGCCGCGTGGACCTTGTACTTCTTCAGCACGTCGAGGATTTTTGGCGTCCAGGTCGGGTCCGGGCCGTCGTCGAAGCTCAGGGCCACCTTCTTGGGCTGGTAGCCGTGGTAGTGCAGCCCATACGGCTGGGGCAGCGCGGTCATGCGCTCGTCGGTAACAGTGAACTTGGAGGAATCCAGAAAAATGTCGCGCGCGCCGGCCTTGGGTGTTGAGGTGATCCGCAGAATGTCGCCCTCGCCCGAGGTCGCCACACCCGCGCCCGGCGGCACCGATTTGAGCTGCTCCGGCGCGTTTGCCGCCGAAGGGTGGTCCCACACCGACCACAGCGAGCCATCCTCGGAACCCAGCTTCCACAGCGCAAACGTCCGCAAACCCATCTGCCGCGCCGCCCGCAGTTCGTTCAGCGCCGAAACACTGTCCAGAAACCAGACCTGGTGCCGCACATGCTCGTCATCGTCGTCGTAGGCGAAGTGGGGATTCAGCTCGTCGCCGTTGAAGCTCACGGTCGCGCCCGCGTCCCCGGCGCGGTCCCAGGCCTCCTGCACCGTAATATCGTCAACGCCTTCAACCTTATTTGAGGTCGGGCGGCCTTTGCTGTCGATCGGCTGCTGCCAATCGTAGCCATAGTTGCCGATGGCGCAGAGCAGCTTTTGCTTCGGGATGTACTTGAGCGCCCGCGCCAGGTTGGCCTCGAACCAGTCCTCGGCCGCTACCGGGCCGGGCTCAGAGGAGTCCTCGTGCTGGTCGTAGTTCATCAGGATCACGCCGTCGGTGGCCGCGCCCATCTGCCGCAGCACCGCCGCGTCCGCTTCCGAGGCGACGTTGACGTACAGCTTCAGGCCTTTCGGGGCGAAATCCTGGTGCAGCTCGTGCAGCCACTGCGCGTAGAGCTTCATCGCGCCGGGCGACAACTGCTCCAGATCCATGCAAATGCCGCGATATTTCGGGTTCGCCGAAAGCAGTTTGTCGAGCTGGATGTGCAGGCGCTCCCGCGCGGCCGGGTCTTTCAGCATTGCCGCAGCCACGGCACCGTCCCACTTGTTGGCCACGGTGTTGTAATCGTTCAGCATGGGGAAGACTTCCGTGTCTTCCTTGGCCGCCGAGATCACATTGTCGACCTTGTTTTCAGGGTCGATGCCATGGACGCCGGCCCGGTCCACCACGCTGTAAAAATGCGCGGGGTACATATCGGTGACGGCCTTCAGGTCGCCGTCCGGGGTCACCAGGTGCAGCCAATCCGGGAACAGGATGTCGATCTGGTGAATGTGCGCCTTGAGCGACGCATCGCCTTGCGGATCGCTTACCTGGTAAAATGCCGCGCGAATGCCCTCATCCTGGTTCAGCACCACGTCCGAGGGTTTGCGATGAGTTTTGCGCCGCGGAGGGCGCGTTCCTTTCAGCCGCGCCGTCGCTGAAACGTAGGCATGAACATTGTGGCGGTCGCCCGGAAACCCAAGCCCGGGCAGCGACTCCTTTTTCAGAACCCCCACGGAAAACAGCACCAGCACGATCGTGGAAACGACCGCGACCACGTCCAGGACGCGCCGCAGCCGCTTCCATCGTCTCCGCTCCGGGTCATAGAAAACAGGTTTCATGCGTGGTGCCAGCTTACCCTTTCT
>CAXTVG010000196.1:0-4871 GCA_964247505.1 uncultured Acidobacteriaceae bacterium | reverse complement strand
GTGACGATCAAAGTCTGCCCCAACGGATGCGTGTGCCAAGCCGTCCGTGCTCCCGGCTCAAACGTAACGCTCGCCCCGCCCACCCGCGCCGGATCGGGCGCTTGAAACAGTGGATCCACCCGCACCGTCCCCGTAAACCAGTCCGCCGGCCCCTTGCCCGAAGGCTGCGAACCTGCTCTTGTGATCTCCATCTTTGCGCTCCCTCAGCAAAAGGCGGTCCTAAGATTCCGCTCAGGAGTACCCAAGTCTCATGTTCGAGACGTGTGCACCCGCACCTTTCCAAATCTGAGATGGTCAGCGAAGGCGGCGCAAGCTCCGGAGCAGTCCCCAGACTGGTATTCGGCTGCGTCCCCAGCTCAAACACAATCCGCCCTCCCTGCGCGATCTCCTCATGCCGCACCCACAGCTTGTCCGACTTTTTCCCGTTGATCGTGACCGACTGGATATACATCGCATCCGGCGAAGGCCGCTTCGCCTCGATCACCAGCTCCTTACCCCCGCTCACTTTCAGGGTCGCCTTGTCGATCAGCGGCGTGGTCAACACATAGTTCGCGCTCACCGGGTCCACCGCGTACAGCCCCATCGCGCTCATCACGTACCAAGCCGACATCTGCCCGCAGTCCTCGTTGCCTTGCAGCCCATCCGGCTTGTCGCTGTACATGGTTTTCAGCAGGGAAGTCACCCGCGCCTGCGTCTTCCAAGGCTGCCCCGCGTAGATATACAGGAACGCAATGTGGTGCGAAGGCTCATTCCCATGCGCGTACTGCCCCACCAGCCCCGCAATATCCGGAGGCGCGTTCTTCGGCAGCGTAGACGGCACCGTAAACAGCGCGTCTAGCTTCTTCACAAACGCTTCCCGCCCGCCCCACAGCTCGATGTAATGCGCGTTGTCGTGCATGATCCCAAACGTCGTCTGCCACGCGTTCGACTCCGTGTAGTCGCGGTACTCATCCGTGTGACCCATGTCGATCGGATCGAACGGCTCCGTAAACTTCCCATCCGACAGCTTCGCCCGAATAAACTGGTCGTGCGGATCGAACAGGTTCGCATAGTTCCGCGAGCGCTTGCGCTGGATCGCCGCATCCTCATGCGCACCCACCGCGTCCGCCACATGCGACACCGCCCAGTCGTTGTAGTCGTACTCCAGCGTCTTTGAAACCGACTCGCCCTCCTTATCGGCCGGGATATACCCCATCTGCCGGTAGTACTCCAACCCCCGCCAGTGGTCTTCCATATTGCGCATCCGCATCGGCCCATACGCGCGTTTAAAGTCAATGCCCGGAAACTTCTTCGCGCACGCCTCCGCGATCACCGATGCCGAGTGATACCCGGTCATCGTCCCCGTTTCCTTCCCTTGGAGCGGCCACACCGGCATTCCCTGCGGGCTCTGCTCCGACATCTCAATCAAGCTGTTGACCAGCAGCGGCACCCGGTCCGGCTGAAACAGCGTAAACGACGGATGCAGCGCCCGGAACGTATCCCACAGCGAGTAGGTGCTGTAATTGTGCTGCCCCGCCTCGACCGTGTGCACCACCCCATCCATCCCGTAGTACTCGCCATTCGCGTCATCGAACAGCGTCGGTGCCACCAGCATGTGGTACAGCGACGAATAAAAAATGGCCCGCGTATTCGCATCCGGCGTTTCGATCCGGATCCGGCGCAGCTCCGCCTGCCACTTGCGCGTCGCCGCCGCACGCGTCCCGTCAAAGTCATACCCCGGCATCTCCGCTTTCAGGTTCGCCAGCGCGTTCTCCGCCGAAACCCCGGAGATCCCCACCCGCACCAGCACCTTCTCGCCCGGCTGCAGCGCAGGGAAGTGCAGCGCCGCCTTCAAATCCATCCCCGAAGCCGAGCTCGCCCCATCCGCGAGCATCGCCCCATCCGCCTGCACCTCCGCCCGCGCAAACGGCTTTGAAAACTGCGCCGCAAAATAAATCCGTCGCCCATTTCCCCAGTCATGCACGCTGCGCCCGCCCGTCACCGTATCGCTCCCCACCACCGCCAGCGACGAGTCATACGCAGGCGAGCCCTCGTAGTCCGTCGAGCCATGAGCGAAGTCGATCAGCACATGGCTGTCCCCGCCCTTTTGGAACGTGTACCGGTGCAGCCCCGTGCGCTCGGTCGCGGTCAGCTCCACCAGCACCCCGCGGTCCTTCAGCGGCACCGAGTAAAACCCCGGTTCCATCGCCTCGTCGTCGTGCGAAAAAGGCGACCGATAGCCCTCGCTCGGGTTCTCGCGCGTCCCCGGAATCCACTTCACCGCGCCCACGTTCGGGATCAGCAAAATATCCAGCAGCCCCGCTGCCCCCGTGCCGCTCAGGTGCGTATGGCTGAAGCCCATCAGCGACGTGTCCGTGTCGTGGTAGCCCGAGCACCAATCCCACCCCTGCGTGTAGGTGTCCGGGCTCAGCTGGACCGCCCCGAAAGGCACGGTCGCGCCGGGATAGGTGTGTCCATGCCCGCCGGTGCCCACCCGGATATTCACATACTGGGTCACGTCCCCATCTTCGGCAGGCGAAGCGAAAGCTATGCCGTTCGGCAGCAAGGGCAGGCAAGTGGCGGCGGCGGCGGACTGGAGAAAGCGGCGGCGTGTCGGCATGGTCCTCTTCTTGAAAACGTTTTCAATCCTACACCCGGCGAGCGGGCCGGGCGTCCTCTTAAGAATACAACTCAGCCCCGGTTGTTTCCGGCGCGAAATCGTGTAGCCTTCTCCTCGGGTAAGGGGGCGATCTCGGTTGAAACTACGTAAGTTGTGTTTAGGGGCGGCCATCTCCGCGGGCACGGTCGCGGCGGGCGCGCAGCAGGTGGCGCTCATGCCCATGCCCGCCAAGGTGCAGCGTGCTGACGGCGCACTCACCGTCACCCCAGCCAAGGGCCTTTCGGCGTTCACCTTCCGCTACACCGGCACCCACGACCCGCGCCTCGAAGCAGCCACCACGCGCATGCTCGCCCGGCTCGACCGCACCTGCGGCGGCGACGTCCGGCGCTCCGTCTACACAAATCCCCAGCCCGCGAACGCAACCCTTGAAATCAACGTCGCCGGCCCGGGCGGCGCGGTGCAGGGCATCGACGAGGATGAAAGCTACGCGCTGACCGTCACCCCGCAAAGCGCCAAGCTCACCGCCGCGACCGACGTAGGCGCCATGCGCGGCTACGAAACCCTGCTCCAGCTCGCCAACAACGCAGGCGGCGCATGCGTCCTGCCTGCCATCGCGATCGAAGACGCCCCCCGCTTCCGCTGGCGCGGGTTCATGATCGACGTCGGCCGCCACTTCGAGCCCGTCCCGGTCATCGAACGCATGCTCGACGCCATGTCTGTCGCCAAGCTCAACGTTTTCCACTGGCACCTGTCCGACGATCAGGGCTTCCGCGCTGAATCCAGGCGCTTCCCCCGGCTCACCGGGGCCGCCTCGAACGGCGAGTTTTACACCCAGGACCAGATGCGCGAGGTCGTCGCCTACGCCCGCGCCCGCGGCATCCGCGTCGTCCCCGAGTTCGACATCCCCGGCCACACCTCCAGCTGGATCGTCGCCTACCCCGAGATCGGCTCGGAAAAAATCGAAAAGTTGCCCACCACCTTCGGCATCCCCATCGCCGAGCTCGACCCCTCACGCGAAAGCACCTTTAAATTCCTCGACGCGTTTATCGGCGAGATGACAGAAATCTTCCCCGACCAGTACTTCCACATCGGCGGCGACGAAACCCCCGGCACCGGCTGGATGGCCAACCCGCAGGTGCGCGCCTTCATGGCCAAAAAAGGCTTCCCCGGCCCGCCGGAGCTGCAGGCCTACTTCAACCAGCGCATCCTCAAAATCCTCGAAAAACACGGCAAGCGCATGGTCGGCTTCGACGAAATCCTCAACCCCGCCCTGCCAAAAAACATCGTGATTGAAAGCTGGCGCGGCGAGGCCTCCCTCGCCGCCGGATCGAAACAGGGCTATGAAGGCATCCTGGCCGCGCCTTACTATCTCGACGGCCAAAAAACCTCGGCCGAAATGTTCCTGGCCGACCCCATCCCGGCGAACACTACCCTTGCCCCGGACGAGCAAAAACGCATCCTCGGCGGCGAAGTCTGCATGTGGAGCGAACAGATCAACTTTGAAACTGCAGACAGCCGCGTATGGCCCCGCACCCTCGCCGTCGCGGAGCGGTTCTGGTCCCCGCAAAGCGACCGCGACGTCGCCTACATGTACCAGCGTCTGCGCCGCGCCTCGCTCGAGCTGCAAGGCCTGGGCCTGCGCCACCTCTCCGGGCCTGAGGCTCTGCGCGAAGACCTGGCCGGAATGCTCAAGCCGGAAGCCCTCGACGTGCTCGCGGGCGTCCTCGAGCCGGTTTCGTTTTCCGACCGCTACCAGGGCCAGCACACCGACGCGCTCACCTCGCTCGACCGCCTGGTGGACGCGGTCGTCGCCGACCCTCCCTCGCGCCAGGAAATCGACGGAGCCGTGGAAGCTGTCACTGGCACCAAGGGTGATCCGGCCAAAGGCGAAACGCCGCAAGGCTTCCCGCCTCGCCGCCCAGAGGCTGTCGCCGACCTGCGGCACCAGTTTGCTCAGTGGCAGGCCAGCACCCCGGCTCTGCTCCGCCTTGCCGGGGAAACGCCGCGCCTGAACGACATGGGACCAGTCGCGCTCAACCTGGGCCAACTCGGCGCGATCGGAACCGAAGCGCTGGCCTACCTGGACGCCCGCACCCCAGCCCCGGCGAGCTGGACCTCCCACGCCAACGCCGTACTGGAGCAAGCCGGAAAAAGCGGTGCCCTGGTGCGCTTTACGTTTCTAGGCTCCATGCAGCGCCTGGTAGCCGCCGCAGCCACGCCGAGGGCACTGGGGCGGATAATGGTCGAGAGCTGCCGCACACGCGGACCCACG
>CAXTVG010000195.1:312-4885 GCA_964247505.1 uncultured Acidobacteriaceae bacterium | reverse complement strand
ACGCGGCGGCTATTGACGAAGATCAGCGTCGAGGTGCGCTCGCGCACGATCTCGAGCAGGCGCGGGTGGATCGCGCTCCAGATGGAGGCGCGCTTGGGCCCCTGCGAGGCCGCGCCGCTGGGCAGCTCCTGGACCTCGCCGAGGCGGGCCATGTCTTCGACCGGGACCTCGATACGGAGCTCCAGGCGCTTGGGTTCGGCGGCGTTGAGGATGGTGACCGGGCGGTAGCGCGGGGCTGTGTCGAGCGCGGGAGAGCGCGTCGCGCCCTGAACCCACGTCTCACCCACCCCAGCGAGCAAAGACCGCTCGCCGGGGACCCCGGCAGAATCGAGACGTGGGGCACCCATGTTTATTTCAGAATCGGGTCGTGGGCTTCCCCCTATGTTTGTTTCACACGCGAAATGTCCGGCACCCGCGCTCGCGAGATTGTCTGCGACGGCCTCAGGCTCGCTGGTCCACTCGCGCTCGCTTTCCTCGCGCAGTTCTTCTGCGGCAACAGGGGGCGCGAGCGCGGGCACGGGCTCGGACGCGCGCGGCTGAGCCCCGGCGAGAAAGTGCGCGACCTCCTCAAGCGGCCGCTGCGTGGCGGAAAGCCCAATCCGCTGGAGCGGCTTCTGCGTAATCGCTTCCAGGCGCTCCAGCGAAAGCGCCAGATGCGCGCCGCGCTTGGTTGGGACGAGCGCGTGGATTTCGTCGAGAATGATGGTCTCCACCGTGCGCAGCGATGCGGCGGAGTCGGACGTGAGCAACAGGTACAGCGACTCGGGCGTGGTGATCAGGATTTCACCTGGGCTACGCCGAAACCGCGCCCGGTCGCGCTGCGAGGTGTCGCCGGTGCGCACCGCGATCTCGGGCGTGTGGAACGGAACCCCACGCTGCCGGGCCATGTTCGCAATGCCCGCGAGCGGCGAGCGCAGGTTGCGCTCCACATCCACCGCCAGCGCCTTGAGCGGGCTGATGTAGATAACTTTGCAGCCGCCCGCCTCGCGCGGTTTCCGCTTCCCTTCGGCAGGAGCGGCAGGCGCAGGGCCATGCAGCATCAACCGGTCAAGGCACCACAGAAATGCGGTGAGAGTTTTGCCCGTGCCGGTTGGCGCCAGAATCAGCGTGCTTTCCCCCGCGGCAATCGCCGGCCAGCCCAGGCGCTGCGGCGCAGTCGGCCGCTCGAACACCGCGCGAAACCAGTCCGCGGTAACAGGGTGGAAAAGAGCGAGGGCGCGCTCCGCTTCCTTTTCATGTGGGTCGGCCGCTGCGGTCAGGGTCTCCATGCGCTCCCATTAGATGCGCGGGGCGGCTTGAGGAGTGCATGACAATTCTTAACCACTTCGACGAGGTGGCTAAACGGTACGGCGTTTGTGAGATCAATCCTGGGCTGTGCTTCAACCATCGGGGCTGTTGTGGCGGGTCGGGCGCAGCGAGTAGGCTATCTATTTGTTGGTTGTCCATATTTATGATGTTGGTTGCCTATCGACGTTTGCACGGGCAATTCGCGGGAATGCCCGTGCAAACGAGAGGGTTAAAGCGTCAAGCCGCGATACGTATCGGCCCATTCCAATCGACTGGTTGTACCGTTGAAGAACCTGCGGAAGGTGTCGTAGACCAAGCGACGAATGGCCTTACCGCGCGATGACTTGATGCTCGCCAACGTACTCTGATACTCGTCTAGGTTCATTGGGTCGTCGCCGCCATTCTCGATGAGGCTGTCGAACCGTAATAGAGCGGCGTCGAGCTGGCCCATATTAGCGTCGCTCCGGAGTTTGCCGCATGCAGCCGCAAAGCTCAACAGGAACATTCCACCGCTGGACAAGATGTACTTGTGCGTTGGACTCTCTGCGTAGGCGACCATGATGCGTTTATGCACGTCCGTCGTAATCTTCTTCAAGGTCTGCACAACATCGTTGATGTCCCCGACGTCGAACTTATTATCGAGATAGCCTTCTTCCTCGAGAAGTTCCTCCGTCTCATCCTGCTTTTTGACCTGTGGGTTCGAAGTGATGAACGCACGAGCGGAAATGATCAGATCGGACGCACTGAATTGCTCTTTCGGCTTGGATTTTCCAGGCACAGTCTGGGTCTCGTGCCAAAGGGTAATGTTTGCATTGAGAGCAAGTTCATCGATGAGCGGGCGCTGCATAATTTCCAACTGAACATCCAGGCTCATACGCCGTTGACCAGTGTTGTAGGTCACCATGTAGTGCAAGAGGCCTTCGAGATCGATCTGAAAGAAGATTTCGTACCGAACCTGGCTTTTCAGGATTTCTTGCGTGGCAGTTTGCACATCGCCGGTTGCCTCGACTGCAGCACGAAAATATTCCCATGCTTCCTTCGTGATGCACCGATCTTCGACCAGCTTTTCGCGCCGAAAAATAAGAAGGATCGCGATGAGGTAGCAATAAAGACGCTGCAGACCGTCGATCACCGAATAACGAATATCCGGCTGAGACAGTGACTGCGCTCTCCCACCCTTTGTGTTGGTCGCTAACGCCGCAACCTTCGCCTCGGGCATAGCCGCATGCTCGATAAAGTCGCGGATCAACCGCATGTAAATCGGGTCCTTGAGGTGATCATAGGGCTGCCGCTGTGCGAAGTTGTCCTGCACCGAGACTCGCTGAATGTAAGTGCCAAGGGGCTCCTGAACGTGAGCAATCTCACCTTTAGTTTTCGGATCCGGTACGGGAGGAGCAATTGGGACAATTGCGCTAGTTTGCGCGAGTAAATCCCCAAACCCAGCCTCCTCCAATTCGTCCTTCAGCTTAATGATGCGTGCGCGGAGCAGTTCTTGACGCTCCACACCGGTAGGGGCCTTGTAGGTGTTTTTGGGCGGACGTCCGCGCATTTTCTTCCTCTCCGTATCGCTTTTGCTGTTCAGGCGGGTGGAATCAAGGGTCGTGGTGGCTGGCATCGTTTCACGGCCAACATAGGCGGTAGTGCGTGTCTGAAATTCCGTAGTCATCGAGATGTCTTCCTTCATTAAATTGCGTTTTGGCAGACATCGCACGATAATCGGAAGTGCAGATGAACAACCGATCGTCGGGCCTTGCCCGCTTTCAACTAGCCCGTTTCACCCTGGCAGGTGAACGGGCTAAAATTATGCTCGCATCATTTGGCTCACAAATCAAGAGCCAAATTCTATATGGAGCCAATTACTTTAATTTTTAAAGGCACTTGTGTACTCACTGACACAGGCGTTTTAGCACAGGTCCCGGATCAGCCTTGCAAATCGCATTGTAAGAAGTGATGGCCCTAAGCGGCGCTCTCACCCGCTTCCAACGGACTCTGTGCCCGTGATTTCCCGTTTTGGGCCGTTCGAGACCGTTCGACCTGTTTTAGGAAGGGCGCTGAAGCTGCCGCTTCGATTTGCTTGCCCGGCTGCGGCTGGGCGGGTAGGCTCGGGGGAGCATGGAAGTTTTTCGAGAACAGATGAGCAAGCTTGTGCGCACGGCGGAACAAGCTGCGGAGAACGCGTACGCGCCGTACTCGCGGTTTCGCGTGGGGGCGGCGCTGCTGCTTGCCGATGGAACGGTGGTCGCCGGGTGCAATGTGGAGAACGCGTCGTACGGGCTTTCCAGCTGCGCGGAGCGCAATGCTTTGTTCCGGGCTGTCAGCGAGCGCGGTCCGGGGCTGCGCGTCGCCGCCATTGCCGTGGCTAACCTGAACGGCGCCCCGGGGCCGCCGTGCGGAGCTTGCCGCCAGGTTTTGAGCGAGTTTGCCCTGGAAGACGCGGTTGTGGCATACCCCGGCGCGCGCGAGCCCGTTCTGTTGCGCACGCTGTTTCCCGACGGCTTCCGGCTGGAGCCCCCACGCTGATGCACGCTGTCGACCTCATCCGGAAAACCCGCGACGGCGAGCCGCTGAACCCGGACGAGATCCGGTTCCTGGTCGCGGGCGCGGCTACGGGCGCGGTGCCGGAGGAGCAGCTGGCGGCGTGGCTGATGGCGGTGTTCCAGCGGGGGCTCGTGCGGGAGGAGCTGAGCGCGCTGACGGAGGCCATGCGGTATTCGGGCGCGACGTTTGACGCGCGCGTCGGCCCGGGAAAAACAGGGACGACCGTGGACAAGCACTCAACCGGCGGCGTAGGGGATAAAACCTCGCTGATCGTCGCGCCGATTGCGGCGGCTGCCGGGCTGTATGACCCGATGATCAGCGGGCGCGCCCTCGGCCATACCGGCGGCACGCTCGACAAGCTCGAGTCAATTCCAGGCTTTCGCACCGCGCTTTCGCTCGGGGAGATGCGAGCGGTTCTCGAAGAAACCGGCGCTTGCATGGCCGCGCAAACGAAGGAGCTGGTTCCCGCCGACCGGACGCTGTACGCCCTGCGCGACCGGACCGCGACTGTCGAAAGCCCGTACCTGATCTGCGCTTCCATTATGAGCAAAAAGCTGGCGGCGGGGCTGGATGCGCTGGTGCTGGATGTAAAGACCGGTTCGGGAGCGTTTCTGCGCGACCCCACCCAGGCTAAATTTCTCGCCGAGCTGATGGTGGACACAGGCGAGCGCGCGGGTACGCGCACCGTGGCCCTGCTGACGGACATGAGCCAGCCGCTGGGCGCGTCCGCGGGCAACTGGGTGGAGGT
>CAXTVG010000195.1:0-302 GCA_964247505.1 uncultured Acidobacteriaceae bacterium | reverse complement strand
GGCCGAGTGCTGTGCCCTGCTCCGGGGCGAGCGCCCGGCGCTGAGCGAAGACCTGCGCTCGCTTTCACGCGAGCTGGCCGGGTGGATGCTGTTTCTGGGCGGAGCTGCGGCGAGCGCCGATGCAGGCCGGGCGCGGGCGGAGGATCTGCTCGCGAGCGGGGCCGCGTGGGAGCGCTTCGGCGCAATTGTAGACGCGCAGGGCGGGGATCTTTCAGCGCTGGACGCAGGGCTGAGCCGCCATGCGCCCGGCGCGCAAACCGTTTTTCGCGCGCCGCGTTCGGGCTTTTTGTGCTCCATCGACA
>CAXTVG010000194.1:0-4891 GCA_964247505.1 uncultured Acidobacteriaceae bacterium | reverse complement strand
GGGATACGGTGACGCGCAACAACCTGGCGAGCTCCCCCAAGCAGCAGGCGAACCTCGACAAGGCACCGGCGGCCCAGCAGCAGGCGCAGATCGCCATGATCGCCCGCATCACGCGGACCGCTACGTATGCCATGTCTGCCGTGGGCCCGCTGTTTTTCGCGGCGATTGTGGCCGGACTGCTGCTTGCGACGCTTAATTTCGGGCTGGGCGGCCATGGGCGGTTCGGGCCGCTGTTCGCCGTGTACATGTTCTCGTCGCTGCCGCAGCTGATCAAGGTGCTGCTGGTGATCCTGATGCTCTTCCTCGGCGTAGGCGGCGAGAGCTTCCACATCAATAACCCGCTGGGCAGCAACCCGGCGTTCTACATGCAGGGTTCGGGCGCACCCCGCTGGCTCACTTCGGTGCTGACCTGGGTCGACGTCTTTGTCATCTGGCAGCTCGTCATTCTGAGCATCGGGAGCGCGATTGTAGCCAAGGTTGCGCGCGCGAAAGCAGCGATCGTGGTGGTGGGGTGGACAGTTCTTTTCGTCGCCGCAGGAGCCTCGCTTGCGCTGATGAGCTGAGCGGTTACTCTTCCCAGCGCTTGAAAATCAGGGAAGCATTGGTGCCGCCGAAGCCGAAGGAGTTAGACAGCGCGTACTCGAACGGAAACTTTTCAGCGCCGCGGCTCACATAATTAAGGCTGCAGCCGTCGTCGGGAGTTTGGAGATTGATGGTTGGCGGTGCGGTCTGGTTCACGAGCGAGTAGACCGAAATGCCCGCTTCAAGTCCGCCGGCACCACCTAACAGATGACCGGTCATGGACTTGGTCGAGCTGACCCGGAGGCTGTGATTGCGCGCGTGCTCGCCAAACAGGTTGGTAATCGCGGTGCTCTCGTTTACGTCGCCCAGCGGGGTGCTGGTGGCGTGCGCGTTGAGGTAGCCGATCTGCTCCGGCTGAAGTCCGGCAACGCGCAGGGAAGCGCGCATGGCCCGCAGGCAGCCGTCGCCTTCGGGGGCCATGCCGGTGATGTGGTAGGCATCGCCGCTCATGCCATAACCCACAATTTCAGCCAAGATTTTGGCTCCGCGGGCTTTTGCGAACTCCAGTTCCTCCAGAACCAGGACGCCCGCACCCTCGCCTACTACAAAGCCGTCGCGGTCCTTGTCCCAGGGGCGGCAGGCGGTCGCCGGGTCGTCGTTGCGCGTCGAGAGCGCGCGCATGGCAGCGAAGCCGCCGACAGACATCGGCGTAATGGCGGCTTCGGTGCCGCCCGCGATCATGACGTCGGCGTCCCCGCGCTCAATAATGCGGAACGAGTCGCCGACCGAGTGCGCCCCGGAGGTGCAGGCAGTCGCCGTGGTTTGGTTGGGGCCCTTGGCGTTGTGGCGGATAGAAACATGGCCGGCCGCAAGGTTCACGATGGTTGCGGGGATAAAAAAGGGTGAAATCCTGCGCGGGCCCCCGTTCAAAAACGCCTGGTGCTCGCGCTCGATCACATCGAAGCCGCCGATACCGGAGCCGATGTGGACGCCCACATTGTCTGCGATGGCGTCAGTGATCTTAAGCCCAGAGTTCGCGACCGCTTCATCTGCAGCCGCGATGCCCAGGTGAATAAAGCGCCCCATCTTGCGCGCTTCCTTCTTATCCACAAAGTTAAGCGGGTCGAACCCTTGGACCTCCGCCGCAAAGGTCACCGGAAAGTTGGCGGTATCGAAGGAGGTGATGGGCGCGACGCCGCTGCGGCCAGCCAGGAGGCTCGCCCAAACCTCAGAGGCTGTGTTGCCGACCCCGCAGATCAGCCCCACGCCCGTGACCACGACCCTTCTTTGCGGACTGGGCAAAGCTACTTGCCGCCTTTCGCGTGCTGCTCGATGTAATCGGTGGCGTCCTTGACGGTCTTGATCTTTTCCGCATCCTCGTCCGGGATTTCGAGGTCGAATGCTTCCTCGAACTGCATCACCAGTTCCACCACGTCGAGCGAATCCGCGCCCAAATCCTCCTGAAACGATGCGCTGGGGGTAACCTCTGCTTCGTCTACCTGCAGCTGTTCAACGATGATCTGCTTAACCTTTTCTTCAACCGCCGCCATGCTTTTCTCCCTTGTGTGGTGGTTCCTGTTGCCGCCTGTGCCCCGCCAAAAAACCTCGGAGGCACACGTCCGCCGCCTGCCCCGAAACTTCAAGTCTAACGGCGGCGGTGTGGAGTGTAAAGCAGCGCCGTTTCGTCGAGCCAGGGGAACAGTGCCGCATTGGGAATACACCACCCGCGGACCAATTTGGGAAAGCATATGAATATTCCCCGGTTTTTGAGTACCAATGGCACTCGCCTTTTCTTCGCCTTTGATGGCAAACTCGGTGCATGGGTCTTTTGTTCTGGATTTTGGGTAGCGCGGGCTTGGTTGTAGCCGCTTGTCTGGGGTTTGTTGCCGGCGCTCGTTCCGCAAGGGCTGAGCGCGCCAACGAGCAGTTCGAAGCGGAGCGCCGCCGGGCGGAGGGCGTGCAAGCACTAGCGCTGGCGAGAGCCGAAAGCGAGCATCTGGGCCGCGAACGTGACCGGATCGGGGCGGAATTCGCTGCCGCAAGGGCTGAGTTGGAGCACGCCGCGCAGGAGCTGGCTCGCACACGAGCTAGCCTGGCCGCGGCTGAGGGTGACGGGCGCGCGCGGGCGGAACATCTCCGCGAAAAGGATGCGCGGCTTTTAGCTGCTGAGAGCTCCATCGCCTCCCTTTACGATGAATTGCGAACCACGAGCGCGGCGCTTGAAAGTGCGCGCAAACAGATCGAAGTGGAGGCAAACGAGTCCGAGAAGAAGCTGAAGCTGCTTGCTGATGCCGAGGAAAAGCTCGGAAACCAGTTCAAGGTACTGGCGGCGGATATTTTCCGGGAGAAGTCGCAGCGGTTTCAGGAGGAAAGTGAGAAAAGCTTGGGCGGGCTGTTAAATCCGCTGCGCGAGCGCATGGGCGAGTTTCAGCAGCGTGTCGAGGCGCTGCAAAAAGAAGGCTTGGTAGGGCGAACCGAACTGCGCGAGCAGCTGGGCAGCCTGAAAGCTCTCAATGAGCAGTTGTCATCGGAGGCCGGGAACCTGGCTCGCGCGCTCAAAGGCTCTTCCAAGACACAGGGCGACTGGGGCGAGGTGCTGTTAGCGAGGATGCTGGAGGGGGCCGGACTGCGCGCCGGGCGGGAATACCGGGTGCAGCAGAGCTTCAGCACGGAGGAGGGAAAGCAGGCGCGGCCCGATATTATTCTCGATTTGCCCGGGGACAAGCACCTGGTGATCGACTCGAAAGTCTCGCTGAACTGCTATACGGAGTCCTGCGGCTGCGAGGATGAAGGCGCGCGCAAACGCCTGCTGGAACGGCACGCGAAGGCACTCCGCGACCACGTGGAGGACCTGTCGAAAAAGAGCTATCAGGCCCTGCACGGGCTGCGGTCCGTTGATTTTGTGGTGATGTTTGTCCCGATCGAGCCGGCGTACCTCGCGGCCCTGGCCCACGATGAGGGCCTGTGGCAGCGCGCGTGGCAGCGAGACGTGCTGCTGGTAAGCCCTGGAACGCTGTTTCCGGTGATCCGCACCATCGCGCACATCTGGAACCAGGAAAAGCAAACGCGCAGCGTGGAAGAGATTGTGAAGCAGGCGGGGGCTCTGTACGACAAGGTCGCGGGTTTTGCAGAGACATTTGTAGACGTCGGTAAGCGCTTGGATGGGGCCAAGGTGAGTTACGACAAGGCAATGGGGCAACTCAAGAACGGCAGCGGCGACGTGCTGACCCGGCTCGAACGCATCCGGCAGCTCCGAGTGCCCACAACCAAGAGGATGCCGCCGTCGCTTGCGGCCGAAGTGGAGGATTTGGAGGAGTTTGTACTTGGCGCGGGAAGTATGCGCATCCAGCCTGGCGGACCCGCGAGCTAAAAACGCGTGCTCTGGAGGCGCGAGCTTCTGTTGGGATAAGCCGGATTATCCCTGGCCGCCGGAGGTACCGGTCTCGCTGCCGGTGGAGTGGTAGCCTGCCGTACCGCCCGGCTGCTCTTTCTCGAGCCGATTGGCTTTGGCCGCATTGCCTTCCTGATCGGAGCCGCTTACGTTGCCGTGGAGAAGGAAGTTCTGTTCGCCGGTGCCTGCTCCCTGCGCTTGCGGGTCCTGCGGAGCAACAGGCTCGACGCTGGTGGGCGGTGCTTGCGCGGTGGCTTGCTGCTGTTCTTGATCGGGGCTCTTGTCCAGCGAGTGCCCGGAGCCCGCTTGTGCTTCGCTCATGTTGCTTTCCTCACTCGGCGATGAGATGCAGCCCCCGAGTCTAGCGAAACCGGTCGTAGCGCGCGAAGGTTTCGGCGACGTCGAGATAAATGGGTGTGCCTTCCACAGTGAATTGAGTGGTTACGGTGAGTGAGATGCCATTGCACACCCAGGCAAACCGGGTTTGGGGTTCAATGACCCAGACATTGGGAACTCCCATTTGGTCGTAGTCGATCAGTTTTCCGATTACATCGGAAAAGCTGTCATTGGGAGAAATGATCTCGATGACGATGAGCGGCGGATCGACTTGGACCTGTGACGGATATCCTGCCGTGCTGATCACCAGATCCGGCAGCCGCACGCGTTCAGCAGTCACTTGCGTCCGCAATTCCGCTGCGGGAACCACACCCCAAGCGTCGGCATGGTTTTCAAACCAGGCCGAGAGAATGGATTGCAAACGGCCGTGAATTCGTTGAACCAATGGTCTCTCCTTAAGCTCGCCGTCAACATATTCCACATCGGGATGGGGAACAGGACCTCTGAGGTATTCTTCGATCGAAATGCCAACGGCTGTAGCCATCACATGCCTCCCAAGCTGTTTCCACTCATCATAAGCTCCGTTCGCCAGCGTTTTGCAACCCTGCAAATGCCTTCCTTAGCCGCTCCCAGGTAACCGGC
>CAXTVG010000193.1:0-4921 GCA_964247505.1 uncultured Acidobacteriaceae bacterium | reverse complement strand
CGCGTCCGGTTCAGCTGCTTCAGGTCGATCCCTTCCGCAGCTTTCGCGAGCGCGGCTGAGTCGCGCGTGACCGCCTGCACCATGGTGAGCCGGTCGCCCAGTACGAACAACGCCACCTGCTTGCCCGGCGGCAGCTTGCGGAGGAATTGAATCATGCGCTCGCGGGCGTAGATTGGTCGCTCTCATCCGCATTGAGAAAGTCGAACAGCACCAGGTTCAGGGTGTCGTCTTTCACTTCCGGCAAAACGTTCGGAACCGCTCCTACCGCCGTCGGCGCAACCGGCATCGTTGGCGCTCCGCCAGGCGAGGCATGCTCCTCAAAAAACAGTATCTTTTGCCCCTGCTTGTCCTCGCTCAGGTGGAAATCGCTCTCCTTGAGCCCATGGACGATGCGTCCCGCACTGTCGCGGACTACCACGTCCACATACACCAGGCGGGCGGTCGCACGCAAGGTCAGGGTCGGCCCGGGCCCTTGCGCCGTCGCGATTGCGGGCAAAATGGCGAGCAGTCCCCAACCTGCTATGAAAGCAGCAAGCGCGCGCAAGCAGAGCGAACGAAGCATCGGCCTTCGAGCCTCCCCGGTAAGCGTGGAAACGGCGATGCTTCTACGGCAATTTGGCGCTGTTCTCATCGGCGGCCTCGCTTTTCGAGCGTGGCGCCTTGCTCAAGCACGGCCGCGAGCACCTCGGGAACCAGCGGTTGGGGCTTCATGCCGACCCATGGGTCGTGCGCAGGCTCGGTGCGCTTACGCCATTCGGCGAAGTCCGAAACCGCGAACGAAAAAGGGCCTTGGGCCAGCTCCTCCCAGCGGAGCGGCACGGCAACGCGCATGCCGGGCCGGGCGCGCGGCGACCAGGCGGCAACCGCGGTTGCGCCACGCTCGTTTCGCATCCAGTCCAGAAAGATGCGGCCCGTGCGGGCGGCCTTGGTCATCTTGATTAAGTACAGCTTGGGGTCGGTACTTTCCACGGCGGCGGCGAGACCCCGGGCAAAGAGGCGAATGTCGGGCCACTCAGCCCGGGGCTCGATCGGTGCAACAACGTGCAGACCCTTGCCGCCGGTGGTTTTCACCCATGTTTCCAGCTGCAGCTCGCGTAAAAAAGCACGGATGCGATGGGCGCTTTCAACCACTGTGCTCCAGGGTAGCGATTCGTCGGGATCGAGGTCCAGGATGATGCGATCGGGCTGCTCAAGCGCGCTCGCTTGCGAACCCCAGGGGTGCAGCTCGAGTACGCCAAGCTGGGCCAGACCAAGCAGGGCTTCCGCAGAGTCGATCGAGATATACGGTTCGGTACGCGCGCGATTGTCGCGGTCCGGTACCTTAATGGTGCCGACGCTCACCGGCAGTCCGACTTTCACGTGCTTTTGGAAAAAGCACTTTTCCGCAGCGCCGTTAGGGCAGCGGACGATGGACACCGGGCGGCCGGCGAGGTGAGGCAGCATCGCGGGAGCGACGGCTTCAAAATAGTCCGCGAGCTGCTGCTTGGTGACTCCGGTGGCCGGGTCCAGAATCTTATCGGGATGCGTGAGGCGCGCCGTTGACCTAGAAGCCGAAGCGCGCTTCGCCGCGGCTGCACTTGTGCTTGCGACCGCGGTGTCGGAGTCCGCTGGGGATTGCCGCCCTTCCTGCGCGCCGGAACGCGGCTTCTTGGCAGCTTTGCTCTTTGCCGTTAGAGCGGGAGGCAGTTCGCCTTCGCGTACCCTGCGCTTCCCTGCCGCGGATGTGTGTTTCGCTTTCGCGGATGCAGCTGTTTTCGGAGAGGGATCAGCTTCCGGCGAAAGTTCCGCTTCCGTTGCGCCCGTATCGGACGGCAGCAGCCGCGGGTCTTCCCTTACCACTTCGGCGGGGTCTTTATCGGCGCGCAAACCCTGAAAGGAAGCATGGCGAATGGCCCCATCGGCGGTCCAGGTGGCGAACTGCACTTCGCACACCAGCTCGGGCCGGACCCACACTGCATCGCGCCGGGCGAGCCGGTCGAGCGTGCTGTTGAACGGCATTTTTGCCTGGCGCAGCGGTTCGAGCTTGCGCCGGAGCTCGCGGGCCGAGGCTTGGGTGAAGCCGGTACCGGTGCGGCCGCAGTGGATCAGCTGGCCCTCAAGGTAGTAGCCCAGCAGCAGCGAGCCCAGGCCCTCGCCGCCATCGCCCGGCAGCGTAAAGCCGCCGATCACGAACTCCTGCCGGTGGGTGCACTTTAGTTTCAGCCAGGTATCCGTGCGGCCGCTCAGGTACGGAGCATCGGCCTGCTTTGAAAGAATGCCCTCCGCGCCCAGCGAGCATGCATGGGCGTATACCCGGTCGGCGTCGAGCTGGAGGTGCGGGCTGAACCCGAGAAGCGGGTCTCCGGCGGCGGTCACCAGCGGCTCCAGAAGGGCTTTGCGGGCGTGGAGCGGAAGGCGGCGCAGGTCGCGGCCGTTCAGATAAAGCAGGTCAAAGGCAAAAAACGTAAGGGCGGCGGTTTCTCCTTTTTCAAACGCGGCTTGCAGGTTGGCAAAGGAGGAGGAGCCGTCGGGATTGAGAGCGACGAGCTCGCCGTCGACAATGGCGTCTTCGGCCCCGATCTTTTCCGCGGCACGGGCAGCCCCGCGCATGCGGTGGGTCCAGTCCAGGCCCGATCGGGTGTAAAGGGCAGCTTTGCCGCCGCGCACATGCGCCTGGATGCGGTAGCCATCCAGCTTCAGCTCGTGGAGCCAGCCCGCGCCGGCCGGAACGCGCTCGGCGGCGGTGGCGAGCTGCGGAGGCATAAAGCCCGGCATGGGCGCGCGCGGGGCGCTTTCGAGCCAGGACTCGAGTGTGCTCTGGCGTGCGGGCGCGGTTGAGGCAACATTCGCAGGAGCACTTTCAGCGCCGGAGCCTGCCAAGGGCGCTTCTTTGTCCAGTGCCGCGGGGGCTTTGCGGGGACGGAATTTGCCGAGCCTCTGCTGCAGGCGCGAGCGGGTGGGCGAAACAGGCGGCTTCGCAACCGCGTGCGACTGCCAGGTGTGGTCCTCTTGGGCGGCGATCTCGTCCAGACTTCGTCCGGTCACCACGCTGTCCGGTGCTTCGTCGGTAATCGCGGGTGCCTCTTCCGGGCGCTCGCGCCCGTCGTGCTCTTTAATCAGCAGCCAGTTGGGTTTGCTTTCGTTGGCGGCACGGCCCTTCATGCGGACCAGCGTCCAGCGGCCTTCGAGCTTGGTGCCATGGAGAGTGAACTTGAGCGTCCCCTTGCGCAGTCCCTCATCCACATTCGTGCCAGGCAGCGGTTCCCAGGTCCCCTGGTCCCATACCAGCACCGTGCCGCCCCCATACTGGCCTTTCGGGATGGTCCCCTCAAAGCCGCCGTACTCCATCGGGTGATCCTCGACCTCCACCGCAAGGCGGCGGTCATGGGTCGAATAGCTGGGACCCTTGGCGCAGGCCCAGCTTTTCAAAACACCCCGCCAGCCCAGGCGAAAATCGTAGTGTAGCCGGGTCGCGGCGTGCTTCTGAATTACAAACGGCAGGCCACCCTCGGGTACAGCGGGTGCGCTTGCACCGCTGGGCTCGGCGGTCGTCGCGAAATCGCGCATGGCCCGATAGCGCGCCAGCTGCGCGTCCACTTCGTCTTTCGCGGTCGGTGCGGCCTGTTTTTTCGCCATGCCGAGAAACAGCGTACCAGCGTTGGGGAACGGCTGGCATCGATTTTCTGCCCTGCGTTCGAAAGCGAGCACTTCGCTTTCCCAAAACAGAACCGGCGTCCCAAACGCGAACTGGTGTTAGAAGTGGTGGATCTGCTCTTCTTTTTGCGGGACAGGCTCGGGACGCGCCACCACTTCGCGCTCGAGTGACCGCGCCACCAGCTCGCGCGAGCCCAGGCCGACAGCGAGCGAAAGCGTCAGAACAATCCCGCCGAAGAGGATGCCGAAAGCGAGGTCAACAATGCCGCCGCCGATCTCGAGGTGGTCGAGCACCATGGCGGCCGTAAGCACCAGGATCAGCCATTTGACGCCCGAGCTCAGCAGGCGGGCGTACTGCAGGCCCATGTTGACGCTCGAAATCAGCACCGAACGGCCCAGCACGCGGGCAATGAGCGTACCGGCGAAGAACAGAATTAGTGCGCCCACGAGGCGCGGCACATAGGAGAACACCCAGGCCGAGACTCCGGCGTTCGAGCTGCCCGCTTCAAAAGCCGAGATGCCGACCAGCACGCCCAGCAGAGAAACAGCCCAAAAAACCACCCGCGCCACCAGGCGTGAAGGCGCGTGGGTCCACTCGGACAGGTTCTCGTGCTGCTCAAAGCGCGCATCGAACTTTAGCGCGGCAAGCACGCGCTGGGTGATCCAGGCGCACCCGGCGCCGAGCGCGGCAAACAAAGCCAGCGCCAGCACAAAGAAGAAGATGCTGGGCAGCAAAATCAGAATCCGTTGGATCGCCCGCTCCACCGAATCCAGCATGGACTGCCCTATCTGTTGCCCCATACGGTTCTCCTTTTCCGCCCAAACCAACGCTCTCGTCCGTGCTCAAAGAACCGGCTACGGGTTAAAGCGGTCGGGCCAGCGCCAGCGGCGGACTAAGTAGGGTTTTCCGTCCTCAAACGCGCGCGCCAGCTTTTCCCGCCTCGCCTGCGGATCGAAAGCAGGATTGCCGGCCGCCTCGTTGACCACGGAGGCGGTCCAGCCCAGGTAAAGCGGCGTCAGTGCCCCCAGCAAATGGGTGCGGTTGATGGTGCGAAGCCGGTACCCCAGGGCGAAGTCGTACACGATGCGCACCCAAAGCTCGTCCGGCATGCGGAACCGGTCCGGGGCGAGCAGCGTAAGCCGCTTCAGATCGAGCAGCGTGACTGGCGGCAGCACCAGGCCCCAAATGTCCTGGAGCGAGCGCGAACCGAGCAGAAACGATTTGATCATAGGCGCGGTGTCGATCCGCGCGGCAGCCTCGGCGGTGCGGCCGGGCTCGGCTTCCGGC
>CAXTVG010000192.1:0-4950 GCA_964247505.1 uncultured Acidobacteriaceae bacterium | reverse complement strand
TGCAGGCGAGCAAGAAAGCAGCGGACGCGCAAACTGGAGAGCAAAAGGACTCGGACGAGATCGGCGACCTCCAAACGTTGTTCGCCGAAGTAAACGACCTGCCCGAAGACGACCCGCTGCGCAAGCCCGCCGAAGCCGCGCCGGAAACCGCCGGGGCGGAACCGGCACCCACACTCGAAGCCGGAGCGCTCGCTCCCCCTAAGCTCGCCGCGGCAGAAACAAGGGCGTTGCCTCTCCCTGTTCCCTCCGCGATTCCTGAGCAAGCGCCCGCGCCGCAACTGCCCGGCAGTGTGCGCCTCCCTGCCGGGCACGATGTTGCCGTCCCGGACCTCCTCGGTGCCACCGTCCGCGGAGCGACGGAAAAGGCCGGGGAAGCGGGACTGGGATTGCAAGCCATCGGCAGCGGCCTCGCGCGGGCGCAAGCGCCGGAGGCGGGGCGCAAGGTGCCTGCCGGGACGGAGATCGTGGTGCGGTTCGCGCGATGAGGGCTTGCCATTGATGGTGACGGGAAACGCAAGCGAACCTTGGCGAACTTATCTGCCCTTTCTGCTCTTTCCTGTTGGCTGGTTAGCAGTGAGCGCCATTGTCTCCTTGGTGGGTGGCTGGTGGCGTCTCGGAAAGCAGTTTCGCGCGCGGCAGCCTTTTGCGGGGCGGAAACGGCATTCCGTTACTGCTCTATGCGTTTGGAGGTGAGCTACAGCGGGTGCCTCACCCTTGGAGCCGATACTCAGGGCCTACGGCTTTCGATCTTTTTCCCATTTCGATTCCTGCATCCGCCGCTTTACATTCCCTGGAGTGATATTGCTGTGATGGGGGAAATGCCGGGCTTGATATTCAAGAGGCGTCGACTGCTGCTCGGCAGGGATGCTCGCATACCGCTTGTACTCTCGACCAGGCTCGCGGATAAGCTGCTTGGGGAGCGAAGCAAGGAAGTGTAAGTTGAAACCAAGACTCGTTCATTCAGCAACTGGGATTTTACTGAGTACGTTTTCGGTCGCATCGGCTTATCCGCAAGGGTCAGCTTTTGTTCTGAGTTTTGAGGTTCCTGAAGCGCAAACCCGCTTTGCGGCAGCATCACGGGTCTTTCCAGAAACAAGAAATGGCATTCCGTGTAAAAACATAAGTATCTGCAAGTTTTCCGCACCTGTTGAGAGGAACGCCGGATATACGGTGAGCGCGGAAACGGCTTTCTTGGAGGAGCCGCCAAGCGGACCAGTATTGCTATCAGGATCTTATGAACCTTTTCCGCAAGGTGCGCCCGGTAATGTACCTTCCTCAAAGCGTCATCATACGCACCACCTGCGAAATCTCCTCATCATTCTCGGTGTGGGCGTCGCTCTTCCCGTGATTTTAGTCGTCGCTGCGGATAGGTAGGGAGGAGCCTTGTTGCGGAATGCTCGAGAGCTTCGGTACCGGCGTATTTCCTGTGCCTCGCAAGCTGCACTGCAGATCGGCGTCAAACGCTTGTGCGCACTCGCTCTTTGCGCGGTGCCTCTTTGCGTTGGGGGATGCGGCGAACATGTCGCATCTTCCGGCAACAGTCAGGCGGGCACATGCGGCAGCGCACCGGTCATCGGCAGTGTGCAGGATTCGCTTACAAACCAGGCCATACAGGGGGCTCGAGTTTTTCTCGAGGCGGCCAGCCAAAACATCAGCGGCCGTGTCCTCAGCTTTGCCGTGGAGCAGCACGCCACAACGCTCCCGGATGGCAGCTTTCAACTGTGTTCGCTGAAAACGCAGGGAGCGCAAGCCATTGTCATCGCCGCTCAGGATATCGCCGGTCGGGCATACCCTCCACTTGTGATTCCTGTTTTATCAGCTGTTAATCTGGGCGCGGTTGCGATGGGTGGCTGTCGCGTCACCTGTGGCTTCGAGGGCCAACAGCAGAGCTCGGCACCCGCAACCATTACGGGCTCGATCACTACCGCTCCAGGCGCCGATGCAGGAGTCGTAGCCCCACGGTATGCTCTTGCCGCCCCGGATGGATCCGGCGATCTCTGGAATCTGGAAATCCCCGCTCTGAATAGCGAACAGCTCGTCACGTTTCAGACTACAGATGACGGCTGTGCAGCACAGCGGTCCATTTGCTCTCCATACACTTTTGTGCTCCCTTCGCAGAAACCGGTCGTTATCGAAAAAGGTGAATATCTGCAGCAGACCGGGCCGCCGACGTACGCTGTTCTCGCGACTGTCACGGATGGACGTACGTGTGTTCCAGCATCGGGTTCGACGAATTTTCAACAGGGTGGCTTGTCTCCGTTGACGGGAATTCCAGGAGGAAGCCTTTCGGCGGCTGCGATTTATCTTCAGGATTGTTATTAAGGAGGAGAAATTCACTCTCGATATTTCGTCTTGCTTGCGCCCCGGTGCGAAACTTCGGTCATTTCGTCTGCGGTTTTTTCTTGGGCATGGGCAGCTCGTCTGGTATAAACCTCGCGATGCATCGCTCAAACAGTACCGTGAACCGTGTAAGCCTCACACTCGTTTTGCTCTTCGCGCTTTACACGATCGCGTGGCTGATCACCAAACCCCTGCCACCGCTGCAGGATTTTCCCGTATGGGCCTATCAGGGATGGCTTACGGCGCACCTGCTGCACGCGCCCTCTCCGGCGACCGCGCCGTACATGCTGGTCCACTATCCGGTGCCGAATATGTTTTGCCAGGCATTGCTGGCCGGGCTTAACTGGATCGTCGGGCCGTTGGCAGCCGCGAGGCTGACCATCGCGCTTCTGATCGGCTCGGCGATCGCGGTTTGCTTGTTGGCGGCGCGACGCTTTGACGCCCAGCGCGCGGGTTTGCTGGCCTTGCTGTTGGTCGGGCTCGCGGCGACCAACACCATGTTTTGGAATGGCTTTGTAAATTTCGAGTTCTCGCTGGTGGTTTTGTTGGGCTACCTGGCCCTGCGCGAGCGAGCGACCCCTTGGTCGGTCGCGGTTACGGGCTTGCTGCTGTTTGTCTGCCACCCGTCCACATTCGCGGCGTTTGTACTTCTGGTCACGCTTGAGGTGGTGCTTGAGCGCAAATCCGTCCTGCGGATCGCGGCGCTTCTGCCCGGACTGGTCCTGCTGGCCTGGTACATTGTCGGCCGCCATAGCGCCGCGATGCAGCCCGATTCGGGCTCCGAGTACACCGGCATCGTGCATTTTCTGAGTTACAAGGCTTACACCATTACGAAGTTCGGGCCTTTCCACAATCTGGTCGGCTATGGCGACTCTTCGTTCGTGCAGCGCGCGCACTGGCTGTACCTGGCCGGCGTCGGGCTGAACGCGCTGTTTGCCCTGGTGCTTGCGCTTGCCGTTGTGCCGCCGGTGGTGCGCCGCCTCCGCGAGCAGCCGCGCGATGCGCTTCTGGTGGCCGCCGCGCTCCTGCTTGCCGGTTCCATGGTGCTGCCGAGCATCATCTTCAACGAGATCAACCTGGGAGAGCGCTTTCTTTATGCAACGATCCTGTTCGTGATCGCCGGCCTTGGCAGCGTGCGCCTCCTTCCCGCGCTCGCGGGGCTGACGGTTTGCGGCTTGGCCCTTACCGCGGCGCAGATGGAAACCATGCCGGTCGCGCGGCTCACCAGTCCCCTGGCACCCGCCGCCTCCCAGAGCTGGGGAGGGCAGCAGGCGTTCGAGCGTTTCGGCTTGTATGACAGCCGCCTTTACCAGCTGGATCGCTACCGCGTGTTTCTCGAGCAGCCCCGGGAAAGCGCGCTGCCGCCGTTGTTTTTCGATACCAGCTTAATTTTGGAGCGGCATCCCGAGGCGCGGCACTAAAGCCGGCGAGCTCCGGGTTTGAAACGGTCAAGCAGGAACGGGATCGATCTCCTGGCAGTTGCACTGCCAGTTCCCGATCCGCGCGGTTAAGATCGGAAGCGATGCGACTGGAACAGGTTCTGTACGGGGTAGAGGTGTTGAAGCGCGCCGGCCCGGCGAGCGCCGAGGTGCGCTCGGTCGAGTTCGACTCGCGCGAGGTGCGCAAGGGCTCGCTCTTTATCGCGATGCGCGGCGGCTCTGCGAATGGGGCGCGGTTTGTTGCGGACGCGGTGCGGGCCGGGGCGGTGGCTGTAATGACCGATGTGGCGGAGGGGTTTGCCTCGCTCGCTGCTGAAAACCCGCGCTTGCCGCTGGTGCTGGTTCCTCACGGGCGGCGGGCGCTCGCGACCCTCGCCGCTAACCTGTACAACCACCCCGAGGAGCAGCTGGCGCTCACCGGCGTAACCGGGACCAATGGCAAGACAACCACCACCTTTTTGCTCGACGCGATGCTGCGGGACGCCGCGCGCTCGACCCTGCTGCTGGGGACGATCGAGTACCACGTCGCGAACGATGTGCGGCCCTCGCCCCACACCACGCCCGAAAGCCGGGACCTGCTGCGGTTGTTTGCCGAGGGCGTCGCGCTGGGAGCAAGTGAGGCGGTGATGGAGGTGAGCTCGCATGGGCTCGAACAGGGGCGGGTGCACGGGCTGCCGTTTGACGTGGCTGTGTTTACGAACTTGACCCAGGACCACCTGGATTATCACGGGACCATGGAGCGGTATTTCGCGGCCAAGCGCGGGTTGTTCGATGGCTCCGCAGCGGGCGCGCCGCCGAGGGTCGCGGTGATCAACGTGGAGGACGACCGGGGTCTTGAGCTGGCGATTCGCGCGCGCGAGGCCGGCGCGGAGCTGTTTTCGTACGGGCTGGGCGTGGGGGAGTTCCGTGCCGAAGATGTCGCGCTGAGCCCGGCGGGGATGCGGTTCCGGCTTCAGAGCCCGTTTGGTGCGGAAGAGATTCGCTCGCAGCTGACGGGCGGTGTCAACGTGCAGAACATGCTCGCGGCAGCCGCGGCGGCGATGGCTCGGGGGCTTTCGCCCGCGCTGGTCGCGCAGGGGGCGGCTGCGCTTGAGCATGTGCCGGGGCGGTTCCAGACCGTGGACCGGGGGCAGCCGCTTACCGTCGTCATCGACTACGCGCACACGGAGGA
>CAXTVG010000191.1:3079-4977 GCA_964247505.1 uncultured Acidobacteriaceae bacterium | reverse complement strand
CCGTGAGGTCCAGCTCGCCTCCGCCTGCGCCATGCTGCTGCGCCGCTACGGCGTGGTCTTTCGCGATGTGCTCGAACGCGAAGCCAACATTCCCAAATGGCGCGAGCTCCTGCCCATGCTCCGCCGCATGGAGGCCCGCGGCGAAGTGCGCGGCGGCCGCTTCCTGTCCGGCTTCCCCGGCGAGCAGTTCGCCCTCCCCGAAGCGCTCGCGAGCCTGCGCGAAGGGCGCCGCGCGGGCCTGCGGCTCGATCTGTCTGTTACGGTCGCAGCCGCTGACCCGCTCAATCTCCTCGGCATCGTTGTGCCAGGCGAGCGCGCCGCAGCCGTCGCCGGCCGGTCGCTTACCTGGACGCATGTACTGCTCACAAGCGCACCCGCGCGGACGCTCAAAGAGGCGTTCGTACCTTCGCCGGCGCAGGGCATACTGGAGGCGGCGCTGTGAGCGAGCCGGAAGAGTTAGTTGAGGGCGAAGACTTCTACATGGATGGCGAGTTCATGGTCTTCACCGCCGAGTATCATCGCAAGCGCGGCTACTGCTGCGGTTCCGGCTGCCGCCACTGTCCGTACGGAGATGAAGCGCTCACCGGGCCGCCGCAGCCGTTATAAACAAAACAGGAGAAAGACCGGATGCTTAAACTTTGCATTTGCACCATCTGCCTGTCTGCCCTTATGCCGCCTGGTCAAGCGCAAGACAAACCCGCCTCACAGCCAGAAGCGCAAGTAACTTGCTACTCAACTGGAAGCATTTGGAAAACCGTTGAGCCTGGTTACAAACACGGCGCATTCAAAGGTGTCATTTTTGACGATAACCAGCCTCTCGCGCAGATGAAGGAAAGCCGGTTTGTTACCTTCACTTTCCTTCCCGGAGAGCATATGTTCTCGGCCAACTACTGGTTCGACAAGAGTGCGAAAGGCGGGGCGCATCTAAAACTTAATCTCGCGCCAGGCGCCCACTACTATATTGCCACTTATATGAATTACAGGCCAGTACTTATTGCTCCAATCCCGCTTATGGACCAAAGCAGCTGCGGGGACGCGCAAAAAGACGCCGCTGCGGCCAAACCGTTGCCGAAAAGTGATTTGGAAAAACCCGCGATCCCCTATCTTGTTCAGGAGACATCGTTCCCTGGCTGCTCCTAACACGACGGAATGAAATTGCGCTAGCGTGAGCCCGACGGGATAGGCGCACTCACAGCAGCCCCGCCCCGCACCACGAGCGCCGTGCGTGGAAACGCAAACGTTCCCCCCGCGTCGTCAACCACATTCACCTGGCACGTGTACGCTCCATCCGCAAGCGAACCCAGCGGCACCGCGAAGGCAAACGCAATCGCATTGCGCCCCGGCAGGTTGACCGCGCTCGCGTCTACGAGCGGAGACGCGAAAACTTTGACGCTGCCGCGCAGCAGCTCGATGCTGGTCGTCACCCGCATCGCCCCAGCCTGCTTGGCCGCGGGCGCGGTATCGCCGGGCGCGGCCTTCGGATACTTCGCCGGGTCGTACACTTCGTAGAAAAAATAAAGCTGCTGGTCGCGTGTAAACACATGCGGCAGATTGGGGATGTATTGCTCGCCCGCGTACACCAGCGGGTTGTCGGCGCCCTTGCCCGTGGGCGTCACACGCTGGGAGGCCAGCACCACCGAGCTCATTTTCAGCGGTGCTTTCGCAAGGTCCGGCACGCGTACGTCTGTCTCAAACGAACCTAGCTTGCCCGTTTCGTTTTCCCGCACCACAAACTTCAGGTGGTACACGCCCGGCGGCAGCGTGAAGCCGGTTGCGTACTGGATGTTCTTGCGCGTGACCTGCTGCGCTTGGTTGATCGCCAGCTTCACCGTATCGCGCACTCGCTGCAGCACGCGCCCTTGCGCGTCCTTGATGTTGCCAATCACGTCCAGCGTCGC
>CAXTVG010000191.1:0-2979 GCA_964247505.1 uncultured Acidobacteriaceae bacterium | reverse complement strand
GCTGCAGCACGCGCCCTTGCGCGTCCTTGATGTTGCCAATCACGTCCAGCGTCGCCTTATCCCGGTCGCCGCCCTGCTTGAATGGAATCTGCGACCCCGGCACCAGCAGCGCCACCGGCATCGTGTAGCGCCCCCCTGTATCGCGAAAGAAAAACGGCTGCAGATATACCGAAAGATCCGTTTCCGGCAGGTCGCCCGCGAGCGCTGTTTCAAGGTCGCGCTCGCGCTGCTCGCCGGTCGCGTGCCGGTAGTCCGCGGGCGCGTAGTAACCGGGCCGGTAGCTCAAACGCACATCCGCGCGGTTCACGCGAACCTCGAGCTTGCGGTACTTTCCATCGCGCGCCGCGTCGGTCGAGCGGAAGCCCAGCACGTAGTAGCTCGCCGTGTCGTTTTGCACCTGCGCAAACGCGGGCGCGAAGTCGTTGTTGTCGAAAAACGCCTTGCCGCCCGTGTCCGACGAAAGTGTAGCGAGCACTTCCTGCGTGTTGTAGTTCGCGTCGAGGTTATTTTGCAGCGCGCCGCCGGTGTACGCGGCATTCCCGCGCAGAGAGCCGGTGCTCGCGTCGCCGAGCGGCGAAACCGCCTGCAAGCCGCGCGCGTCCACGCTGTAGATCGACAGGTTATTCCGCACCGCGTCGTTGATGGCCGCCCGCATCGAGGCTTGGTTTTCGATCCCATCCCGCTGCACGCCGCCCGAAAAATACAGGAGGGATTTCTTCTGGTTCAGCGGCCCCAGTGCCTTGGCGATCGCGCCGATCGCGAACAGCTCGCGGTCGGTGTTGATGTCGTTGTACTCGCTCTCGTCCGCGGTAAACGCCGTCGTATCCTCCACCTGGTTGGTCGTGCCGGTCGCCCCCTGCGCGTAGCCCTGGCCCCCGCCGCCCGCGTAGCTCGAGACCGCGCGCAGCAGCAACTGTTTGTCCGCGGTAAAGTCCTGGTCGAGCGACAGCGTATTACCGAGCGAAACTACGCTGACCAGGTCGGCATTCTCCATGCGCCCGTCGATGTAATCCCGCGCCGCGTCCTGCGCGCGCGCCAAGTCATCCGGTGCGAGCGAGGTCGTGTCGAAAAACAGCACAATCAAACGGTGATCGCGCAGCGCCCCGGCCTGCTGCAGCGCGCTCGCTCCCAGGGCTGCAGCCGCAGGCCCACCGGCGCGCCCGGTCACAGTTTCAGTCGCGGGCAAGCGCAAAGCGCGGTCTACGTCCTGCGCGTCAAAGCTCGCCACACGCTGCGGTTTGCCGTTCTCCAGAATCGTGAAATCGTCGCGCGTCAGCCCGCGCACCGGCGCGCCCGTCTTGCGGTCGCGCACCACCACATCCGTCAGCACCAGATCGCTCTGCACGCGCAGCGTAAAGCCGCTCGCGGGTGACTGTTGCTCTTGCCCAAACGCAAACGCACTCGCGCCCACCAACAGCAATCCCAACACAGCCCATCGAGCTTTCATCGCCATCACCCTAAAACCGGAACCGCGCCACGAAACTAAACTGCCGCATCGCCGCCGCGCTCGTCACCTGCCCATACGAGCCCGAGCCCAACTGCGTATCCACCGCGGAGTACTGCACCGTGTTGAACACGTTGTCCGCGGTCGCCCGCACCTCCAGCGAGCGCGTCTCGCCAAACGAAATCGTCTTCGACACCGACCCGTCGACCCCGATGGTCCCCGGCCCCGGAATCGAGTACCGGCTCGCGTTTCCATACACGCCCACCGGCTGCGTAAACGCGCCCGCATTGAACCAATTGCCCGCGGAGACCGCCCCGGAGGTCAACGATACACCCGGCGCGCGATCCGGCCGCTCCGAACCCGCGCTGCCCCGCGCGACATCCGTAATCGAAGCCACATAGCTCGGCGTCAGGGGCTCCCCGCTCGCAATCGAGTACGTCCCCGACCCCGAAAAACCTTCCAGCAAATGCGCCGCGCGCCCGGTCGTGAAGTACCGTTTGTCCGCCCCAAACGGCAGCTCGTACAGGAAGTTCCCGCTCACCTTGTTCCGTATATCGAACGACGAGTTAGACTCTTCCGCGAGCAAGTCTTGCCAGTTCTGCGCCACCGCGTTGCCCACCCCACCCACTGAGGTCGCGTTGTCGATCGAGTGCGCGTAGGTATAGGTCGCCTGTAGCGCGAGGCCCTTTTGCAAACGCTTGCGCAGGCTCACCACCAGCGAGTTAAAGTTCGAGAACGCAACCGAGTTCTCGTAGTCATACAGCACCCCGCTCAGCGACGCCGTAGCCGAGCGCCCCGGCGCGTCCACGATGCTCAGCCGCGTGCCTTTCGACCCGCTGTAACCGACATTCAGGACGATGTTTTCGGGCAGCGTCCGCTGCACATTCAGGTTCCACACCTGCACATACGGCAGCCGGTAATTCTTATCGACCGCGTAGTTGCCCTCGGACTGCGGAGCAGGGAAGCCGTTCGCGAGCGTGATCGGCGCGGCTTGCGTGGCCTCGTTGGTCTGCACATCGGCAAACGGCGGCTGAAACGCAAACTGCTGCACAAACTTGTTGTACTGCCCATTCGCGTAGTTGATGCCATAGCCGCCGCGCACCACCGTATCCTTTGCCGCGCGCCACGCGAACCCAAGCCGGGGCGAAAAGTCCAGACGTTCCGGGTAGATCAGCGACCGGGGATACGCGCCCGTATACGGCCCCGCGCTGTTGGGCGTCACCGTCGCGACCGAGGCGAAAGTATCGCCCGGGTCCAGCGTCGCCAGCCTGTCGTCCTTTTCGGAAAATGGCGAGAAATACTCGTAGCGCACCCCCGCCTGCAGCGTCAGCGACGGAAGCGCCTTCCAGTCCTCCTGGAAATACGCGTCATAGACATTCTCGCGCAGGTAGCTCTTCGCGTACGCCGCCTGGATGCGCGTCTGCTGCGGCAGCCCCAGCAGCAAATCCGCGAGCGACGACCCGCTGGCCGGCAGCCCGCGCCCCGTAGTCCCGCCCACGCCGGTGACGCCACTCGCGCCAGGCTGCTCCGTAAAC
>CAXTVG010000190.1:329-4990 GCA_964247505.1 uncultured Acidobacteriaceae bacterium | reverse complement strand
GCCGGTTTCGGCAGCAACCGGACGGGCTTGCGCGAAAAATTCCCGCAGCCTCCCGGCAATGGAACCTTGATCTTCCGGGCGCAGCTTTGCCCCGCCCGCGGTGAGGTAAAAAACGTCGATCGCGAGTTCGCCCTCGGTGTCGACCAGGGCCACCTCGATGTTCGCACCCGCAGCTGCGATCGCGGCGGCCAGCCCTCGCAGCAGCCCTGGAGTATCCGGCGCAACAACCTGCAGCAATGTGCTGTGGCTTGAGCTGTCCGCGTCGAACTGGAACCGCGGCTCGGCCCCGATCCGTTTTGCGCTCGACACGCTCCACCGCGGGCGCCGGCGGGCGCTCAGCATCGCATCCACGGCCACTTCGCCCTTCAGCGCCGCCCGGAGACTCGCGAGAAACCGCTCGTGCTCGCCCGGATTCAGCTCCAGCGTGCGAAACGGATCCGTGAACTGGAACGAATCCAGAATCAGCCCCGCGGCATTGGAAAACGCGTCCGCTTTCACAATGTTCATGCCCCAGGCTGAAAGCGCGCCGGCCATATCGGCGAACAGCATGGGGCGGTCCTGGGTAATCAGGACCACCTCATTGAACTGCCGATGGCGCCGGAACAGGAGCTGCACGGGCTCACGCTCCAGCTCGAGCGCCAACCTGAAGTGCTCGCCGATCTGATCGGGCAGGCGGGTCTGGAGATAGCGCTGCGGCATGCCTTCCAGAAACGCCCGCAGCCGGTCGTTTTCCGCCGCCCCGCCGTGCGCCGCCACACGCGAGAGAATCCGCGCCAAAACCACCGGGTCCGCATCGACGTGGTAGCGGCTTTCGTCCACGGAACGGTCCAGGTAGTTGGCCGTCGCGATATACAGCTGCCAAATGTTCTCCGCCTTCCACGGAGTCAGGGCGTCCGGGTGTACCGCCTGGATGTCGGCATAGGTGAGCAGCGTGAGCATTTTCAACTGCTGGGGGCCCGGCGCGTGCTCGCTGAAAGCGCGTATGGTTTCCGGATCGAAAATATCCCGGCGCAGCGCAAAGGACATTTCCAGGTGGTTGCGGATAAGCCGCCGGACGATGTCGCGCTCTTCCAGGTCGAACTCCAGCCGCGCAAAGACCCTCTCGGCCAACTCGATCGATTCGCGCGCGTGGTCGCCGGTGCGGCGCGCCTTGCCTGTGTCGTGCAGCAGCAGCGCCAGCATCAGCAGATCCTTGCGCTCGACTTCCGGCAGCAGGGTCGCAAAGCGGCGTTGCCACTCGTGGCGCGGCGTTCGCAGCGCATGCACATTCTCGATCACCAGAAACGTGTGCTCGTCCACGGTGTAGCGATGGTAAGCATCGCGCACCACAAGCGCGTCGATGCCGTGGAACTCCGGCAGGATCAGCTCTAAGAGCCCCAGCGCGTGCATCAGCCGCAGCGCATGCGCGGCCTGGGGTCCGAGCAGAATGTCCCTGAGGCAATTCCACAGAAAAGGTCCCTCGGGCAGGTGCACAGCAAGCGCGGGCAGCGCATCCGTGATGCGTCCCTCGGCCTCCTCTGTAAAGCGCGCTCCGGACTGGGCCGCAAAGGCGAATACGCGCAGCAGCGCATCCGGGTCAGTAAGCGGCGTGGGGGCGCAGCCGATGCGATTGTCTTCCACGAAGAACTGAGTGCCGGCGATCGCGTTTCGCTTCTTGCGCAGCCCTTTCAGCAGCGGTTTGCGGCCGGCCGCGGGCGCGGCATCAAGCAGCAGCCCGGCGCGCCGGTAAATGGCCCGCGCGTGGCGGTAGTAAGTCCGCATCCAGTAAGCCGGGTCCACCGAGCCCAGGGTTTCCAGGCCCACGCTGCCTGCGGCCGCCTCATCCTGCGCCGCCCAGTCCAGGGTGTTTTCGTCGCGTCCGCTGCGAAAGTGCAAAAAGCAGCGCGCTGCCGCGAGGAACTCAAACGCCGCTTCCCGATCTGACGGCACAGATTCGACTCCGGGCCAGCGCCCATCCGCCGCAAGGCTCCGCAGCAACTCGAACCAGTGAACCAACTGCGCGTCGCGCAGGCCTCCCGGCGACTCCTTCAGGTTGGGTTCCAGGTGAAAAATGGTTTCGCCATAGCGCGCGTGCCTGGCCCGCGCGGCTTCCGCCATGTGCGCCTGGAGGCTCGCCGACTCCCGCGTCATCGCCGGCAACAGCGTTTCGCTTTCAAAGCGAGCGCCCAGCGCCGCATCGCCCGCGATAAAACGGCGGTCCAGAAGAGAAATCGCGAACTCCAGATTGGTTTCCCCGTCCAGACGTTCGCACTCCTTCACCGTGCGCGTGGTCGGGCTCGCGCGCCAGCCGATGTCCCACATGGTCTGGGTCACGCTCCGGATCTGCTCGCGCGCTCCGCGCTCCGCGCTCTCGTTCGCGCACAGGAAAAGAATGTCCACATCCGAAAAGGGAAACAGCTCGGCGCGTCCAAATCCGCCCAGGGCAAACAGCGCGATCGGGTTTTCTTGCCGCTGCCCGTCGAAACTCGCCCAGAGCTCCCGCAGCAGCGACTGAACGCTGGCCGATCGCTCCCCGATCGCGGCAGCGCCATCCCCGTTTTGAGCAAAGGTCGTGCGGAGAAGCGCCGCGGCTTGCGCCGCGCGTTCGCGAAACCCGGCGAGCGTCGCCGCTTCCACCTCGCCCATGCGCCCCCCGTCTCTTTCCTCGCTCACAGAACCGTCGGGCCGCGCTCGTCGTTGCGGATGCGAATGGCTTCCTCAATCCGGGTCAGAAAAATCTTACCGTCGCCGATCTTGCCGGTGCGCGCTGCGTTGCCGATCGCCGCGACCGCGCGCTCCACCATCTCGTCCGCGACCACGGTTTCCAGCTTGACCTTCGGCAGCAGATCGACCGTGTACTCTCGCCCGCGGTAGAACTCCGTGTGGCCTTTTTGCCGGCCGTGGCCGCGCGCTTCCAGAATCGTCATACCTTCAACCCCGGCCTCGAGCAGCGCATCTTTCACCGCATCCAGCCGCGAAGGCTGCAGAATCGCTTCAATCTTGTACATGGGACGCCAGTCCTTCTTTGTGAGCGGAGCGGTGTTTCCGGAGCAGCCGGATCGGTTCAGGATGCAAAATCATAGCCCTCCTCGCCATGCTGGGTAATATCCAGGCCTTCGCGTTCGTCGTCCGCGGAAACCCGCAGGCCCATCGCGAGATCGACCAGCTTGAGCAGCACGAGCGTGCCTACGATCGACAGCGCCCAGGCAATCGCAATCCCAACGATCTGGTTGCCGACCTGGCCCCAGTGGCCCTCGATCGCGCCCGAGGGCAAGGGATTGCCTTTGGCATCCTTAAAAACCGGGTTGATCGCCGAGGAAGCGAAAATCCCGGTGAGCACCGCCCCCAGCGTACCGCCCGCGCCGTGGATTCCGAAGGCGTCCAGCGAGTCGTCATAACCGAAGCGGTTCTTGACCCAGACCACCATCCCGTAGCAGAAAAGTCCCGCCAGCAGACCAATCAGCAGCGCGCTCATGGGCTGGACGTAGCCCGCCGCCGGGGTAATCGCGACCAGGCCGGCAACGGCGCCCGAAATGCCCCCTAGTGCGGAAGGCTTGCCATTGCGAACCCACTCCGCCGCCGCCCAGGCCAGCGCCGCTGCAGCCGCCCCGAACTGGGTATTCACAAAAGCGCTGGTAGCGAGCGGGCCCGAACTTAAAGCCGAGCCTGCATTGAAGCCGAACCAGCCTACCCACAGCAGGCACGCCCCCACCAGCGAAAGCACCACCGAGTGCGGCATCATCGGCTCCCTCGGATAGCCCGCCCGCTTGCCCAGGTACAAGGCGCACACCAGCGCCGAAACCCCGGAGGTGATGTGCACCACCGTGCCGCCCGCGAAATCGAGCGTCGGAAATCGGCCCCCGAGCGAAGCGTTGAGCAGCCCGCCCTTGCCCCACACCATGTGCGCCATGGGTGCGTAAACCACCAGTGACCAGAGCGAAAGAAATACCGCCATCGACGAGAACTTCATCCGCTCGGCAAACGCCCCCGTGACCAGCGCCGGGGTGATGATCGCGAACATGAGCTGGTACACCATATAAGTTTGCAGCGGAATGGTTGCGGCATAATCCGGGTCGGGTAGGAGGCCAACGCCACGCAGAAACACATGGTGCAATCCGCCGATAAAGGCGGATCCCGAGTCGAATGCGAGCGAGTAGGCCAAAAACGCCCACAGTACTGTAACGATCGCCATCATGGCGAAGCTCTGCATCATGGTGGCGAGCACGTTTTTGCGCCGCACCAGCCCTGAGTAAAACAAGGCCAGCCCGGGGCCGGTCATCATCAGCACCAGCGCCGCCGATACCAGCATCCACGCATTGTCCGCGCCCATTTGAGCAGCGGCTACCGAGGCCTCAAGCTTGCGCAGACGGGCGTCATCGGGCGCAAGAGCCCATGCTCCCGGCGTAAGCGCCAGTGCGCCGGCGGCCAGCGCGGCGCGGCGGTATTGGAACTGTCTGAACCAAGGGCGGGGAAAAGACATGGCGCTCCGGGTATATGAATTTGGCGCAGGTCAAAACTGCTTAGGAAACAGCCTGGCTCGTCAGAAGCGCCATTGTGTCCCGTATTGCAGCTACTTTTACATACTTTTCTCGAAACCAGAAGCCCGGACTCGCCGGCTCCGCTTTCCATCCGGGCAAGCAGGGTGTCCGGATCGCTGTGTTCGCCTTCCTGCCGGGCGGTAT
>CAXTVG010000190.1:0-319 GCA_964247505.1 uncultured Acidobacteriaceae bacterium | reverse complement strand
CGGCGGTATTGGAACCGTCTGAACCAAGGGCGGGGAAAAGACATGGCGCTCCGGACGGGTGAATTTGGCTCAAGTTGAACAGCGCTTGCGGGAATAGGCTCGGCTCTCGACAAGCACGATTGTGTCCCGTATTGCAGCTACTTTTACATACTTTCCCTCAAACCAGAAGCACAAGCTTGCTCGTAATGCTTTTTCACGGGGGCAAGCAGGCGCCGAGATTAAGAGTGCCCGGACCATTTGAGAGCGGTATAGTGAAAACTATGAGTACCTCGCCCAACACAGGACCGCTACCTTTTCGGCAGCCTCGACTCTTCCGCCA
>CAXTVG010000189.1:0-4993 GCA_964247505.1 uncultured Acidobacteriaceae bacterium | reverse complement strand
AAGATCGACGAATGCCATGGAAACATGAGCCGGGCTGCCGAGGCGCTGGGGCTGGAGCGGAGCCACCTGTACCGCAAAATGCGGGCTCTGGGAATGGCCGTGCGGGACGCTTAGAAGAGTTCCGGAGAGTACCACCTTCGGGGCGCTTGGGGCGGAAGAAAGGGCCCGTTTTCTGACGGGCCCGACGAGGCGAACGGTATGGGAAGGAGCCAGTGCGGATGGGGTGGCAGGCCCGGAGGCCTGAGCTTGAGTGTGGTGCGCGGGAAGACTGCTGGACGTTGCGCCTCGTTGTTAGCAGCGATTATAACCACAATTGGCGGGGTTTCGCGCGCGTTTCTCTGGAAAAGCAGTCCGAAATGGAGCGGCGGGACGGCGATTTCCATTCCTGCACAAAGTCCATAAAATCTGCTTACCTGAGGGCTGAACTTTTTGCAAGATGCCGAAAGAGGCTGGGCGGCCCGATCTGCCGCTTTCGGGGTATGGGCAGATCACTCCACCCGGAACAGCGCAGACCCATGCGCGGGCAGCGTACCGCCGAGCCCGTGCACGCGGCCGACGCCGTTCGCGTCCATGGAGTAGCCGACGGAAGCGTTGGGGGCTGCGCCGGTTTGCTGGGCAAGGTTCGGGTGCCGGAGGTACCAGCCTTCATCGACCACCGCGTACTGCCAGCCCGCGGCCTGGAGGTGGGCGTGGAGCCAGTCTACATTCTGCTTCCACTCGTCCGCCGTGACGGAAAGCCCGTAGGAGTCCCAGCTGTTCCAGCCCATTGGCGGCGCGGCGGCGAGCGGCGAGGGCGCGCTCTTCAGCTTCGCACCGTGCGCGGCGGGGGCAAGCAGCAGCAGAAGCAAGGCGGCGCGGAGCATAGGGGAGGAGATGCGGGCGCGGCGGTTTCGACGCGGGTATACTTGGGAATCCATGGCATCTGTGTTCGCAATCGTTCCCGCGGCGGGGTTGGGCACGCGGATGAGCTCTGTCGGGGGCGCGCCCAAGCAGTTTCTTGAGCTCGGCGGGACGCCCATCCTGGTGCGTACGCTGGCGGCGGTGGCCTCCGCGGGGGAAATCGCGGGGATCTGGGTCGCGGTGCGGCCGGGCGAGCAGGAGCGGCTGCAGGACCTGCTCCAGGCCTATGCGGCGGCGCTTCCGGCTGGCGTGGCGGTCCACATCGTGGTGGGCGGGGATACACGGCAGGCGAGCGTGGCGCGGGCGATGAAGGCGATCGAGTGTCCGGATGACGCGGTGGTGGTAGTCCATGACGCGGTGCGTCCGCTGGTAGAGCCGGCGGCGGTGGACCGGGTGGTAGCTGCGGTCCGAAAGCATGGCGCGGCCATCCTTGCGCTGCCCGCGACTGACACCATTAAGCAGGTGGAGCGGACGGCGCAAGGGGCGCTGATTACGGCGACCCTGCCGCGGGAAAGCATTGTGCAGGCGCAAACCCCGCAAGCGGCGCTGGCTGGGCTCCTGCGCCAGGCAGTGGCCGAGGCTGAAGCGGACGAGTTTGCCGGGACGGACGAGGCGAGCCTGCTGGAGCGCGCCGGGATCCCGGTAGCCGCGGTTCCGGGCGATCCTTCGAACCTAAAGATCACGCGAGCGACCGACCTGCCGCTGGCTGAGTGGTATCTGGCGCAACGCAAGGGAGAAAGCCGATGAGTATGCGGATCGGGCACGGGTATGACTCGCACGCGTTCAAGCCAGGGGTGCCTTTGCGTATCGGCGGGCTCGCGATCGAGCACGGGGAGGGCCTGGCCGGGCATTCGGACGGGGACGTGCTGCTCCATGCGGTGACCGACGCGTTGCTGGGCGCGGTGGCGGCGGGGGATATCGGGACGTTTTTCCCGCCCAGCGACCCGCGCTGGAAGGATGCCGAGTCGTCGATTTTTCTGAACCTGGCGCTCGAGGAGATCCAGCACGCGGGCTACCGGATCGTGAACGTGGACGCGACGCTGGTGCTCGCCGCGCCGAAGATTTCACCGATCGCGGGGGAGATGCGGGAGCGCCTTGCGATCCTGCTGGACGTGATGCCGAACGTGGTGAGCATCAAGGCCAAAACGCCCGAGGGCCTGGGCCTGGACCACGTGGCGCAGGCGCACGCGGTGGTGCTGCTGGAGCGGGTAGAGGCGCCCGGGTCCGCGGCGGTGATGGCCGAGCGCGAAGAGCTGCCGGAGGAGATAGGGATCGATGGCGAGCTGGACGATCTGCTGACGGAGACGGTGCGCAAGGAACAGGGAAAGCGGACGGTGGTACCGGTGTTCGATACGGAAGACATTACCTAGGACTTCGTCGCTGCCAGGCTGGTTCACTCACCCGTAAAGCTTAGGGAAGAGTTTCTCCAGGTAGTCTTGCGGAAACTGCAGGTACAGCTTTCCTTTCGGCGTTTCGGACGCAAGCAAACCGCGCTCAACGAGCTGCTGAACGACCCGCCGCGCAGTGCGTTCAGGCTGCTTAAGAAGCCGATGCGCCTCACCCCGTTCGATCTCTCCCTCGCGCAGGACTGCTTGCAGCAAGGGCACCGACGCCTTCGGCAGCTCCTCACTCTGTTCGACGAGGGAGCGCAGCCGATCGGAGAGCGACTTAAACTTAAACAGGCCGTTCATGAATTCGATCTGGTCCACGCACACGCGGAAAAACCACGCGGTAAACTCCCGAAGAGCGCGCATGGAAAGATTGCCCCGACCGTCGGTGTCACCCTGCCTGGGTGTGTCGGCGTTGTTCATCATGGTCTTGTATTGCGTGCGATCGTTAAGCCCACGCGCCAAGCCACGCGAAACCGACCAAAGGCCATGCGCGCCAAGACCCGCCTGCAGCAGCATCGCGTGGGACATCAAGCGGGAAACACGTCCATTGCCGTCGCGAAATGGATGGATATAGTTCAGCCGGTGATGCGCTGCAGGGATAGCGAGCACCCGAACAGCCTCCAGGCTATGGACCGAGCTGTATTGAGATTCGAAATAAGCCATAAAGTCCGGCAGGCGAAAGAAAGAGGGCGGCTGATGGTAGCCGACCGCAATTTCAGGAAGTTCCGCTCGCCATCTTCCCGGCACGATCGGCACTCCATCTAACTCGAGAAACTCCTTCGGCATTCCCTTGAAAAACTCTCGATGCAGCCATTGAATAAACCCAGCGGAGGTGGGATCCGGCAGGCTTTTTCGCGCGTAAAGGTCATCTATCGCTGCTTGCACGCGAACATGAGCGGCTGCCTCAAGTTGGAGATTTCTGGTCTCGGAAGCATTGCTGAGATTTCCCCTAAGTGCTTGCTCGATTTCACGAGGCCGCGTGTTATGACCTTCAATAAGATTCGAAAAATACGAGTTCATCACGCGAACTGCTTCGGCAAGGTGAGCGGCAGTTTTCGGATGCAGAGCGCTGCCGAGAAGCGCAGCGCCCGCACTCATCCTCATCATGGAGGCCATGATCTCGTCCGGCGCGCTGCGCAGCGTGAACGGTTCGATTCGGGACGGCGATTCAGGAGAACTTTGGCCGCTGCTCATTGTGGATAAGTGGTTGGTTGAGACAAGTTTACCATCCCCGCAAGGCTTCTTTGGCCGATCTCCTGGCCGGTTTCGAAACAGATGAAAATTTTTCCTGCTGCACGCTTGTTCTGTGATACCAAGTGACTCCGCCTGACGTGAACGGCCAGCGTTGGCGTTTTCTTTCGAAGCCCGCGATACACTCGCGCCATGCTCTTTCGCGCGCTCGCTGCCGCTTCCCTGCTTGTTCCTCTTGCCCTCCACGCACAAACCAAGGCCGCATGGGCTACGCCAACCGAGGCGAGCGGGTACCGCACGACTCCGGATTACGACCAGACCATGAGCTGGCTGCGGCGGGTGGCAGCGGCCGCGCCGGCGCAGGTGCGGATCGAGCCGTTTGGCAAAACGGGGGAGGGCCGGGAGCTGGACCTGGTGATCGCCTCGAAGGATGGGGTGTTTGACCCGGCGGCGCTGCATGCGGCGCACCGGCCGATTGTGCTGGTGCAGAACTGCATCCACCCGGGCGAGCCGGATGGCAAGGACGCCTCTATGGCGCTGCTGCGCGACATGGTGCTGACCAGGACCGAGGCGCAGCTGCTGGACCGGGCAGTGTTTGTATTTATCCCGGCTTACAACGCGGACGGGCTGGCGCGGATGTCACCCTACAACCGCATCAACCAGAACGGGCCGGAGGAGTCAGGCTGGCGCGGGAATGCGACCAACCTGAACCTGAACCGGGACTACATGAAAGCGCAAACACCGGAAACCCGGGCGTTTTGGGCGATGTTTGAGCGTTGGCTGCCGGACTTTTTCGTGGACGACCATGTGACCGACGGCGCGGACTACCAGTACGACGTGACGTTTTCGATCGACCACGGGCCGGATGTGGACCCGGGGATTGCGGCCTGGGTGCAAGGCACGGTGACGCCCGAGCTTGAGGCGGGCGTGGACCATGCGCCGGGGCATCTGGCCTCGCCGAGCTATCTCGAGCTGGTGGATGAGAACGACCCGGCGAAGGGGTTCGCGTACTTCGCGGACCCGCCGCGGTACTCGTGCGGGGCGATGATTCTGGAAAACCGGCCGTGCATGCTGGTCGAAATGCACATGCTGAAGGACTACCGGACGCGGGTGACGGGAAACACGATCCTGCTGAAGGCGCTGCTGGAGACGGTGAACCGGGACGCGGACAAGCTGCTGGCGCTGAACGCGGCGGCGGATGCGCGGGCGATCGCGACCGCGGGCAAAACCGTGCCGCTCGCGCTCGCGTGGGATGGGGACACGACGCCGTTTCAGTTTCACGGTTACACCTACACGCGCGAGACGAGCGCCATTTCCGGCGGACCGATGGTGAGCTACTCGCACACCCCGGCGACCTATGAGCTGCCCTTCCAGAGCGGCGCGAGGGTGGTCGCGAGCGCGGTGGCACCGGCGGGGTACATCGTCCCGGCGCAGTGGAGCTCGGTGATTGAGGTGTTGCGGGCGCACGGGGTGGCGCTGCGGACATTGTCTTCGGCCTGGACGGGCACGGT
>CAXTVG010000188.1:0-4997 GCA_964247505.1 uncultured Acidobacteriaceae bacterium | reverse complement strand
GCCCAGCCAAAGCAAGCAGCGCACCATGCCCGGCGGGCGGGCGGCTCCTGCGAGCCTGCCGCGTGGGCTTTCAGGGCGCGCGCTCTGCCGCTGGTGCGCGCTCGAAGTTCCTCCACGCCGCCGCAGCTTCTGCTCGGAGTTCTGTGTGCACCAGTGGCGGCTGCGTACCGATCCCGGTTATCTGCGCGATCAAGTGCTCGCCCGTGACCGGGGCGTGTGCGCGCGTTGCACGGTCGACACTCTCGCCGCCTACCGAACTCTGCGCCGCGCACGGGGCGAGCGCCGCACCGCGCTGTTCGCAACCTGGGGACTGAAGCGGCTGGGGCGCAAAAGCCTATGGGACGCCGACCATATCCTGCCCGTAGCCGAAGGCGGCGGCGAGTGCGACCTGGAAAATCTCCGCACCCTGTGCCTGCACTGCCACCGCGTGGTCACGGCCGAGCTGCGCGAGCGCCTGCGCGCCGCTGTTACCATCAGCGAAGAGTGCCCGGATGGCGAAACCGGCAGACGCAGCGGACTTAAAATCCGCAGACCTTAACCGGTCGTGGGGGTTCAAGTCCCCCTCCGGGCACCAAAGGAATGAATGGTTTGGGCAACAGGGCCCTTATGCCGCCCAACCGCACCGGGTTCGCTGCCACTTTGGCCTGCTAGGCTGCTGGCACCAGCCGCTTTACTCTCGCCTCTCGGGAACCGGTGCAGCTGGTCTCATCGAGGTCGCCCGGAGGCATGGCACCTCGCACATGCTTACCATTTTGAGAAGCGCTTGGCAAAAACTTACAGGACTTTTGACGGCTAAACTTGAGCCGATGCTCCTGACGATATCGACCACGCACAGTCCCGCACCCGACTTCGGTTTCGTGCTGCACAGGAATCCTGCGCGCGTGCAGAACGAGGGTGCTGCTGTTCGGACAGCCGTATGTGTTTACCCGGAGACCAGTGATCCAGCAGTGCACGGCGGCGCTGTTTTTAGAGATCAATCCAGTGGCGCTGGTGTGCGGGCGCGAGAACGCCGGGCAAAGCCGAGCAGTATGTAAACGACCGGCTCTGCGCCGCGAACTCGTACGTGAGCTGGCCGAAACAGTCTCCCCGCTTGTGGCCGAACTGCCGGTAGTTGGCGCGGAGGGCGGGGCCGATCTGGTACGGCGATGGTTTGCGCCGCTTGGGTGCCAGGTGGAGGCACAAGGTGGACTGCTGGACGAGACCTTTCCGGAGTGAGGCGATGCGCCGTATATGTCACTGCGGCTTGCCGGGAGGGTGCGGCGACTGGGCCGCTCACCTGCGCCTCGTCCGACCTGCCGCGCGGCTGAGCCGCCGAAGTGAGGTCGCACTCTGAGTTTTAGCTTTTTGAAGCGCGGACTAAAGAAGGTTTCGCGCAGTTGCTTCTTCAGAGCTAAAGCAACAACCCGGGCCGCAATGTGCGGCCCGGGTTGAGATAGAGCACTTTGTGTTTACTTGAACGAGGCTGCCAGCTGTGCCCCCGCAAACTGCTCGGCGGTTTTAGCTTTAGCCACCACCGCGCCCATGCCGAAGAATTCGTGCGTGGTCCCGGAGTAGCGCCTATAGGTCACCTGGTTGCCGGCCGCTTGAAGCTTTGCCGCGTAAGCCAGGCCGTCGCTCTGCAGCGGGTCGAGCTCCGCGGCAATAACCGTCGTGGGCGGAAGGTTTGCGAGGTTTGCATTGATAGGCGCAACGCTGGGGTCGGTTGCGAGTGAAAGGTCGGTCAGGTATTTTGTGTCGAAGTAAACCAGCCCGGCCGTGTTGAGGGGAAGCTGGCTGGATGTATAGAATTGGTCCGAAGCCTGGTTTAAGTCGCCGCTGGTTTCAGGGTAGACGAGCAGCTGGGCGGTCGGCTTCTGTAAGCCTTGGTCCCGCGCCGCAATCGCGACCTCAGTGGCCAGATTGCCGCCGGCGCTTTCCCCGGCAACCGCTACTTTTGAAGCGATACCGTTGTAGTTGCCGGCGTACTTAGTGATCCAGGTGTACGCATCGATAGCATCGTTCAAAGGTGCCGGGTAGGGCGCTTCAGGGGCCTTACGGTACTCCACCGAAACAACAATGGCGTTGGCATAGTTACACAGGGCGCGCGCGCTTGCGTCGTAAGTGTCGATCGTGGCGATCACAAAACCGCCGCCGTGGAAGTAAGTGACCACCGGGAACGGTCCCGCGCCGGAAGGGTAGTAGACACGAATGGGTATCTGATTCCCGCCGCGGCCGGGAATGGCCAGCCCGTCAATCACTTTACCCACTGGCATTTGCGCGTTGGCGTTGCCGAAGCCGCGCGCCAGAATTTTTGCCGCGTCCTCGGGGGCGAACTGCTGCCGGGCATCCTGCGCGGAAAGGTCGAGTGTCGGGGTGCCTTTAATGGCGTCGTAGAGCAGAATGACATTCTGCATATCGCCGTCCAGCTGCGTTGTGAGCGAAACGGTGGGGAGCTGCTGCGCCTGTCCGAAGGCGAGGGTCGCAGGAAGGGCAAGGGCGAGCGTGGCAAGCAGGGGCTTAAACACAGACATGGGAAAGACCTCATACGGGAAATTGGAAGTACCAACCGAAAGAAAAGAGTGCCGAGCCGGGGTGCAGGTCGCCCGTGCCTTTTGCGTAACTGTGATGCAAACCGCCGCGTTTTTAAGTTTTAAGATTTGCGCTTCGGTTGGAACTGGCTAAAACCCGGCGCATCCAAGCTCCATCGATGCACAGCCTTTCTGAGCAAGAAGTACTGCTTTCCCTGCTGGCGTTTGCCCTTCTGCTGCTGGGGACGCGGGCCATGGCCGAGCTGGCGCGCCGCCTGGGCCAGCCCGAAGTGCTGGGCGAGCTCCTGGGCGGCTTTCTGATCGGCCACTCCGTCCTCGGCGCGCTGTTCCCTTCGGCGTTCCGCGCCTTGTTCGGCAACGCGGTGGTGGCGCAAGGCATGTCGCTGCTGAGCTGGATCGGCGCAATCCTGCTGCTGCTCATCGCCGGGCTGGAAGCCGACCTGCTGATCCTGCGGCAGAAAGCGGTGCCGGGCCTCCTGTCCGCAGCGGGCGCGATCGGCAGCTCGCTCCTGTTCGCCACCTGGGTAGCCGCCAAGCTGATGCACCGCGGGGGCGCCAACAGCTTCTTCCTCGGCCTGGTCTACTCGGTCACCGCGGTCAGCGTGGTCGCGAAGCTTCTGATCGAGCGCGAAGCCCTGCGCCGCGACTATGCGCAGGTCATGCTCGCCGCCGGGATCGCGAGCGAGGTGCTGGTTTGGCCCATGATCTCCGTGCTTTCGAGCCTGCACCAGGGCAGCAATCCCTGGCTCGCGGGCATCCGGTCTTCCCTGCTCGCGGTGGGCTTTTTCGCCGTGATGCTGACCCTGGGGCGGCGTTTTACATTTTGGGGTATGCGCCGCGTCGCCGACGCAACCGCCATCAGCAACGGCGAGCTTTCGCTGATCCTGCTGCTGGTTAGCGTTTCGGCTGCCATTACGTCCGCCATGGGGCTCCACCCGCTGCTGGGCGCATTCGTTTTCGGCGTGCTGCTCAGCCGCGCGCCCCGCGCGACGGTCGCGCTCAAGGAGCGCATCCAGGCGCTCACCGTTTCGTTCTTCGCGCCTATTTTCTTCGGCCTCGCCGGCATGCGGGTCAACCTGTTCGAGCTCCACGGCTGGGCCTCCGTGCGCGGCATCCTGCTGCTCTTGTTCGTGGTCGGCCTGCTCAAGGTCGGCTTCGGCTTCGGCGCGGCGCTTGCCGGGCGCTTGCCCGTGTGGGAGGCGGCTTCGGTCGGCCTCGGCTTGAACCTTAAAGGCGGGTCCGACGTGGTAGTCGCGATCGTCGGCGTCGAGCTCACGCTGCTCTCGCCCGACCTGTACACCATGTATGCGGTTGTCGCGATCCTCACTGTGCTGATCACGCCGCCGATCCTGGGCCGTTTGGCCGCGCGCGCCCAGCCCGGCCAGGCCGAAGTGGAGCGCCTGAACCATGAGGAAGCCCGCCGCCGCGCGTATTTCGCGGATATGGAGCGCGTGCTGGTGCCGATGGTACCGGAGTTCCGCCCCGACCTGGCCGCGCAGCTGGTCGAATCCATCGCGCAATCCAAAAGCCAGCAGAATGAAATCTTCGACATCACCGAGCTCGCCATCGCCTCCGATACCACGCTCACCCGCGGCAACACCGACAGCGAACTGGTCGAAGCCTCGCACCGGCTGGCCCGCGCCGGCGAGCACCCGCATGTACACCTCCAGCACACGCTGATGAAGGAAGCCACGCTGGCCGATGTGCTCGACGCCGCGGGCGACCAGCAAATTGTTTTCGCGGGCGCGCCTCCGGTCGATCCGGAAAGCCCCATGCTTTCCTTCGGGCCCAGCCACGACACGCTGCTGCGCGAGGCTGCCTGCGACGTGCTGCTGGCTGTGCACGACAGCGCAGCCATGCGCACCCCCGGCCGTATCCTGGTGCCTGTCAACGGGCTGGAACACTCGCTCGCCGCTGCCGACCTCGCGGCTTACCTTGCGAAATCAATGAACGCCGAGCTGGTTTTGTTCAACGTGGCGCACGCCCGGCTCGACATGATGTTTTGGAAGGAAGGCGAGCACCGCGATCTTCTTCAGGCCGGCTACACCGTCGTGCGCGAAGCACAGTTTCGCATCGCGCGGCTGGGCGTGCGGCAGTCCACGCGCGTCCAGCTGGGGGCCGACCCCGGCTACACCATTCTCGAAGAGCTCGGCAAGCGGCGCTATGGCATGGTGGTGCTGGGCGCGACCAGCCGTTCGTCCGAAGGCGGCCTGGCGCTCGGCAACACGGTGGAGCATATTGTGCGCCACGCGCAAATCCCCAGGCTTTTGCTGCTTTCCCGCGGGACCGACAGCGGTGTTTGAGCCCCAAGCGGCATCCGAAGGGGAGACACTGTGAAAAGCAGCGACAATGCGCATGAGTATCTGCGGGGACGAGCCGAAAATTTCGGCGCGCGCGGAGCCGCACCCGAAACGCCGCGCGCCGCGCGCGGCCAACTGCACGCGCTGGGCGTGCGGGCCGCGCCACTGC
>CAXTVG010000187.1:0-5000 GCA_964247505.1 uncultured Acidobacteriaceae bacterium | reverse complement strand
CTTTGCCTGGTCGACGTCAACGTTCCCGCGCAGGAGAGCGACGCCCAGCTGCTCGCCTTCCTCCGCGACGCCGGACGGCAGCTGCTGCTGATCGGCACCAAAGCCGACCGCCTTTCCGGCAACGGCCGCGTGAAGGCGGTCAAGGCACTGCGCGAAGGGCTGGAGCTCGGGCCGCCCGAAGAAGAGCCGCTGCTGCTCTGCTCCGCAAAAACCGGCGCGGGCTTGAAAGAGCTTTGGAGCGCGATATTCCGGCTCGCCACGCCCTAAACTTCGCTCGCCGGCCACACCGCTACGCCGTCCCGCTCAACATTTACATTGTCGGCATGGTGGCTCTGCGAAATGCGTTCAACAAACGGCGAGCACTCCCCCATGCGCATGGGCAGACATCGACGCCGTGCAAGCGCGCGCCCCAGCACGGGCGGTGCCTGCCGAAGCCACCGCCTTCGCTCCGGATCATCCCGGTCCAGCGACGCCCCAGCCAGTTCGTCTAAGGCCTCGAGCTCACGCACTGAGTCCGCGCTCCACTCCACCGCGAATTCGCCGGGCGAGAGCGCGACCTCCCAGGCCACCACACTTGCTCCTACCAACGCTTCCTGCGACCTATCGAGCAAGTCCGGTTGCACGCCGCGCTCCACCATTTCGGACACTACCGCATCTGGGCGAGTCCGAAGACACACCGCGACGGGCGCACCCCGGCGTACCTCGTTCTTCAAAATCCGCAGCGCTTCGTCCAGGCTTGTGACAAGAAAGTCGCAAGCTCCTTCCCGCACTGTTTCTTTCGCATCCCGCTCGTCTTCCAGCAAAAGCAGCGTGGCCGCGCCAGCAATGCGCGCAGCCGCTGCCCGCGCCTGGGCGTAAGCGCCGCTGCTCGAGAGCAGCACATACTTGCCGCTCAACGACGCACCCGCTCCAGCGCTGAGCAGGCTGCGATAACTCAGGTAAGTCCTCCACAGCCGTTGGGTTTCGCCCGTTTTCCTCATGCAGATGAGCTTATCGGGCCCAGGCCGCCTCTTGACGCCAACCGCCGGGAAGATTGTGATGCAGGCATGGGAACGGCGCGAGTTTGAAGGTGAACCAGTGAAACACGACAGCCGGATTTACGTTGCCGGACACCGTGGGCTAGTGGGCTCGGCCATCTGCCGACGGCTTGCGCGCCGCGGCTACGCAAACGTGCTCACCCGCACCCACGCGGAGCTGGAGCTTGGAGACGCAGGCGCGGTGGACCGCTTCTTCAGCGAGCACCGGCCAGAGTACGTCGTGCTCGCGGCGGCCAAGGTAGGCGGCATCTTGGCCAACACCACCTACCCGGCCGAGTTCCTGCGCGACAACCTCGTGATCCAAAACAACGTCATCGAGGCGAGCCGCAAAGCCAGCGTCGCGAGGCTTCTTTTCCTCGGTTCTTCCTGCATCTATCCCAAGCATTGCCCGCAGCCGATCCGTGAGGAGTACTTGCTCACCGGCCCGCTCGAGCCCACCAACCGGTCCTATGCGCTGGCCAAGATCGCCGGCGTTGAAATGTGCTGGGCCTATAACCGGCAGTACGGCACCCGCTTCCTGGCCGCGATGCCGACCAACCTGTACGGGCCCAACGACAACTTCAATCCGCACAACTCGCACGTACTGCCCGCGCTGCTGCGCAAAGTAGTTGAAGCCAAGGGCGCCGGACAGCAGGAGATTACGATCTGGGGCACGGGCACGCCGCGCCGCGAGCTGCTCTACTCGGATGACATGGCCGAAGCCTGCGTGTTTCTTCTAGAACTGGACGAGGCGCGCTACAGCTCGCTTTTGGGCGAAAGCGAGCCGCCCCTGGTCAATATCGGCACAGGCGAGGACGTGACCATCCGCGAGTTGGCTGAGCTCGTCTGCCAAGTTCTCGACTACCACGGCGCGCTCCGCTTTGACCCTTCAAAGCCGGACGGGACACCTCGCAAACTGCTCGACGTAAGCAGAATGCGAGCGCTGGGCTGGCAAGCGCGAACCGGTCTGACCGAGGGTATCGCCAAAACCTACGACGCCGCCCACGCCCCGCTTGAAGTGCAGATTTCGTAAACGGCCTGCAAACTGCACATCCCCCGCAGGTGTCGCGCCTCGTGTTTTACATCCGAGCGCACCTCCGGGACAGGCTTGAACGCACGCTGCGGCCTGCTTCCCTCGACCCTTGAACCCCGCCTCCGCTTCCTAGGGAAACGCGTGCCGCACGTCCGCGTAAACGGTTACAATTGGCGTTCCCTCAGGAGATGCCCTCACCATGCGCTCGAAGCACCCTGCCCTGCTCGCCATTTCCTTTTGCACCGTCGCCTTCACCGCTGCCGCGCAGATGACCGAGTCCACGACCACGGCAAACGCGCCTATCCACATCCGCGTTACACGCCCGGCCAATCCGCAGGTTCTGCCACCGACACTGTTCGGCAGCTTTCTCGAGCCCATCGGACACTCCACCTACGGCGGTCTATGGGCGGATGTGGTTGAGAACCCCTCGTTTGAAAACAACATGTGGTCGGCTGACAACGCGAGCACCATGCTGAAAGAACGGCCCGAGCTGCGGCGTGCCTCTGAGCTGGGTCTACCCATGCCGTGGGAGCCGCTCGACCCCGGGCAGGGCAATCGCTACGCACCCGAGCGCATGGACGCGGCGAACAGCTACCAGTCGCTGCTGCTCATGGCGCTCCCCGAAAAAGAGGTGGGCATCAAGCAGCGCGTCTACCTGCCCACACACCGCGAGCTTGTATATCACGGCAGCCTGTGGCTCAAGCACGTTTCCGGCAGCGCGGCCGTCACGGTGAGCCTGCGCCGCCACGAGCACGCCGACCAGACCCTAGCCACAGCGACGCTGAATGCAACGGCCGAAACATGGACCAAGTTCCCGTTCGACTTCACCCTGCAGCGCGACCAGCTCGCGCCGCTTGAGCCTGCGGATTTGGTCATCAGCGTCAACGGGGACGCGCGCGTGCTGGTCGACAATGTTTCGCTTGACCCTGCCGATGCAATCGACGGCATGGACCCGGACGAGATTGCGATGGCGCGCGACCTCCATTCGCCGGTCATCCGCTTCGGCGGTAACTTCACCTCCGACTACAACTGGCAGGACGGCCTGGGCCCGCGCGACAAGCGGGTTTCGAAGCTCAACCTGGCCTGGGGCATCCCGGAGTACAACACCTTCGGCACCGACGAGTTCCTCGAGTTCTGCAAGCTGATCGGTGCCGAGCCGCAAATCGCGCTCAACCTGGGCACCGGCACACCCGACCAGGCCGCCGCGTGGGTGCGCTACGTAGACGAGCACTTCGGCGACCACGGCGGCGGTCTGCTGTGGGAGCTGGGCAACGAGCTGTGGGGCAACTGGCAGGTCGGCTACCCGGCGCAAAGTGAGGTCGCCGCGCGCACCCTGGCCACCAGCGAGGCTGTCCGTAAGGTCGACCCGCGCTCGCGTTTGATCGCGACCGGCGCGGACGAAGATACGTTCCACGATTGGAACGCGCAGCAGCTCACAAACCCGGCGGGCAGCTTCAATTATCTATCCACCCATTTTGTCGTCGGCGACCAGGTCGAGCTCCCGCACGCCTCCGACGACTTCCGCTCCATGGCCTCGCTCGCTCTTCCGTGGGGTCTGGCAACACAAATGCGCGCGATCAAGCAGCAGGCGGTCGCCGCGGGCCGCCCGGACGTCAATGTCGCGTTTACCGAGTGGCTGATGATTTCGCGCGGGCGCACCGGCCCCAGCTTCACTAACATGGGCGGCGCGCTGTTTGCGAGCGGTTTCCTGAACATGGTGATGCGCAACGCGGACATCGTGCCTATCTCCGATATGACCGGCATCATGGAGTTCGGGGGCATCTGGAAAAAGCGCGAGCAGGTCTACGGCGCGCCCGCGTACTGGGTTCTGCGCGAGTACGCGAGCGAGCGCCCCCACACCCGGCTTGACGTCCAGTCCGATTCGCCCACCTACTCCATTGCGAAAGGCGTCACACGGTTGCCTGAAATCCCGAACGTGCCGTATCTCGACGTGGTTGCCGCGGAGTCGGAGGACCACGCGAAACTGCTGCTGTTCTGCCTCAACCGCAACCTGGACCGGCCCGAGCGCGCGGAGCTGGACCTGAGCGCGCTCGGCATTGGCGGCGGCCCCGCGAAGGTGATGACGCTCTCCTCCGACAGCATCACCGCGGAAAACAGCGACGAAGAGCCCGACCGCATCGTGCCTGTGGCGCAAACGCAGAAGGCCGGGCAAAAGCTCGCTTATACCTTCCCGAATGCAAGTGTTACGGTGATCGAAATCCCACTCAAGCATTAATAGCTGCGGCTGAGGCGCGGCTTTTTGTTGAGTTGGAGCCCAACCGGGTGCCCCACGTCTCGCGTTTGAGACGTGGGTTCGCGCTACTGGGACGGTACGGAGCCGCTCTGCAGCGTGAGCCCGTGCCGGGTCTGGTCCTGCTCCTCCGTCAGCTTGGCAGCCGTCGCCAGCTCGGCCTGCGACTCCCTCGCGCGCCCCAGCTTGGCCAGCGCGATAGCCAGGTTGCGATGTGTTTCCGGGTAGTTCGGCGCGCTCGCGAGCGAGTGCTGCAGCAGCTCCACAGCTTGGGCGTATTGCTTCTGCCGGATTGCAATCGATCCCAGCCCGGCGAGCGCACCCGCATGGTTGGGGTCGCGCGCGATCACGGTCTTAAATTCGCTCAAGGCTTTCTCGTCTTCGTGCCGCGTCAGATCGATCGCGCCCAGCTCGTAGTAGCTTTCCGTTTGCGCCGGCTGCAACCTGACCGATTCGGCAAACTGCGCTTCGGCTTCCTCGTCGCGCACCAGCATGTGCAGTACGCGGCCCAGCCCATAGTGGGCCGAAGCGTCATCCGGCCTGAGCGCGAGATATTGCCGGAAGTACTTTTCCGCATCGGGCATTTGCTGTTCATCGAGCTTGACGCGACCGAGCGCGTAAACGATCTGCGGATCGTCCGGCTTCAAGCGTACAGCCTCGGAAAGCGCCGCATCGGCGTCGCGATACAAGTGCATGGCGT
>CAXTVG010000186.1:0-5001 GCA_964247505.1 uncultured Acidobacteriaceae bacterium | reverse complement strand
GCACGCAAAACGAGTGAAACGTCGCGAGCAGCGGCTTGGCCAGTGTCGACGAGCCGATCAGCTTTTCCACCCGCTCGGCCATCTCCTTCGCGGCCTTGTTCGTGAACGTGACGGCGAGAATTGCGTCCGGCGCAACCCCGCGCTCCTGGATCAGCCAGGCGATGCGGTGCGTAATGACCCGCGTCTTGCCCGAGCCCGCGCCGGCGAGCAGGAGCACCGGGCCGTCGACGGCCTGGACGCCCTCGGCCTGCTGAGGGTTCATGTTTTGAAGGAGTGGGTGCACTCACCTCAGTTTACCTTTTCACGCCTCCTTACATGTAGTAAGGAGGCGTGTTACCATTCTGCGCAGGAGGGCGCGATGGCTACAGCGATCGTGACAACAAAAGGCCAGGTAACCATTCCCGTCGAGGTGCGGAACGACCTGGGCATCAAGACCGGCGACCGGATCGAGTTCAAGCGCAATGCTGAAACGGGAAATTACGAACTCAGACGAAAAGTTGGATCGTTTGCGGATTTACGCGGAATGTTCAAGCATGCTGGCCCACCGGCGACGAACGAGGAGTGGGACCAAGCCATTGGCGAATACCTGGGCGAGGAAGACGAGCGTATTAAGCGTGAGTGGAGGGAGCAGCCCTGATCGGCATGGATACAAATCTGCTGCTGCGTTTCGTGCTGGATGATGACGCCATGCAGGTTTCTCAGGTTCAAGACGTTGTCGACACTCTCACATCCCGCAATCCCGCCTATGTTTCGCTGCTGGTCTTGTGCGAATTTGCGTGGACGCTCGCCAGAGTTTACCGGCGGCCCCGTTTTGAAGTAGCTGCCGGTGTCGAAACACTGCTCAACATGCCTAACCTTGAAGTAGAGCGCGCCGACATAGCTTTGGACGCGCTGGCGCAGTATCGAAACTCCCATGCCGACTTTGGAGACTGTTGTATTGCCTCGCTCGGTTCGGCTGCCGGGTGCGCGTACACCCTCACATTCGACAAGGCAGCATCGAAGCTCCCAGGCATGCGCTTGCTTGAAAACGAGCAGAGATGAGTTATATTTGCATCTTTTGCGGCTCAAGCGACGGCACCAATCCGGCGTACCGCAAAGAAGCCACACGGCTCGGCTCACTGTTGGCTGCCCGCGGCTTCGGCCTGGTGTATGGCGGCGCTTCTGTCGGTCTGATGGGCGCGGTTGCCGATGCCGCGCTGGCTGAAGGCGGGCCTGTAATCGGGGTTCTGCCGGCTGTGCTCAAAGACCGGGAGATCGCTCACCCGGGGCTTACAGAGCTGCACTACGTCGACACCATGCACCAGCGCAAAGCGTTGATGGCCGACAGGGCAGACGCGTTCGTGCCCTGCCCGGCGGATTCGGGACCCTCGATGAGTTTTTAGAAATCCTGACTTGGCGGCAGCTGGGCATCCACGCGAAGCCGTGTGTGCTGGTCAACACGGCGGGCTACTTTGATGGGTTGCTGCGGTTTCTGAATCACGCCGTCGCGGAGGGCTTCGTACGGGCCGGGCAGTTGTCTCAGGTGCAGGTTGTGCCAAATGCGGAGGCGGCCTTGGACCTGCTCGCGCAAGCTTTGGCGCCGGAGCCGTAAGCGCACCTCGGAGCGGGTGGGCGGTCGCGAACCTAATCCCGGCGCGCGCTCGAGTCGTGAATGCGGCTGGCTTCAAAGCTCACAATGCGCCATTGGCCATGGGAAAAGCTCCAAACGCGGGTGTATCGATACTCGCCCAGCAACGGCTGGCCTGAGTACACGCCTTGGATCCGCACCTTGGAGGTGACCACGGCGGTGCTGCCGAACACACGGATTTTGCGGTCTTGCACGTCGTAGAGTTCCAGGTGCTCCTGCCCATTTGCGCGCGCTTGCAGCTCTTCGCTTTTGCTTGAAATCGTGCCGTCCGGGCCGATGCCGACGTAGCTGTCGGCCAGCAGCGCCGCTTCGGCGGCTGTTTCCTTGCTTAGGATCGCATCGCGCCATTTCTGTTCGAGCTGCTCTATCTCACGGTGCACCGCGCCTTTTTTGCCGTCGGGCGCAAGGGGGATGCGGACCGCGCGGGCAGAAACGGCGAGCAGGAGCGCGCAGCCGAGGAGAGACACGACGCTGTTGCGGGTTTGTCGCATCGACTTACCGGGATAGCAGCGCGGGAGAGCGGGGTGCACGCGAACTCCTCCTTTGAGGGGCAGCCTTGCCCTAGTTTGAGGCCTCCGCAGCCATTGTCAAGTTACCGATAGCCGCTCCCGTGGATCGCCGCGCGAAAGCCCGCGAGCTCGATAGTCTGGTCGCGGTCGGGCCCGGTCGAAACCATGCCGATCTTCGCGCCGGATTCCTGCTCCAAAAAGCGGAGGTAGTCCTGGGCTAGCTTCGGGAGCTCCTCATAGCTCTTCGCGTTTTCCGTTGAGGTTTCCCACCCTTTCAGCCGCGTGTAAATGGGTTTGATCGCTTCCAGCCCGCGCACGTCGGCGGGCATGGTGTCCACGCGCTTGCCGTCGATTTCATAGCCGGTGCAGACCGGGATTTCCGGCAGCGTGTCGAGCACGTCCATCTTGGTCACCACCAGCCACTCGGTCCCATTGATCATGTTGGAGTAGCGCAGCAGCGGCAGGTCCAGCCAGCCGCAGCGGCGCGGCCGCCCGGTCACCGCGCCGAACTCCTGCCCGCGGCGGCGCAGTTCCTCGCCCGCTTCGTCGTGGATCTCGGTCGGGAACGGCCCCTCGCCCACGCGGGGGACGTATGCCTTGGTGACGCCGATGACCGTGCCGATCTTTGTTGGCCCTACGCCGGTGCCGGTAATCGCGCCGCCGGCGGTGGCCGAGGACGAGGTCACGAACGGGTAGGTGCCATGGTCGATATCGAGCATGGTGCCCTGCGCGCCTTCAAACATGACCCGCTTGCCCGCGGCGATGGCGTCATTGAGCAGCTTGGCTGTGTCGGTCACAAACGGGCGCAGCTGCTCGGCCGCTTGGGCGTACTCGTCGTACATGCGCGCCGGGTCCAGAGGGTGGGTGCCGAACAGGGCCTGCGCGATGGTGTTCTTCTCGCGGCAGGCGTTTTCAATGTGGGTTTTGAGCAGGTCGCGGTTCAGCAGGTCGACCACCCGCAGCCCATTGCGGGCCATCTTGTCTTCGTACGCCGGGCCAATGCCGCGCGAGGTGGTCCCGATCTTTTGGCGGCCGGGCGCGGACTCAGCCGCGAGCTCGATCATCCGGTGGTACTCAAGGATGACCTGGGCGCGGTTGGAAACCTTGAGCTGCCGGTCCACATCGACCCCCAGCTCGCGCAGCTTGGCCGTTTCCTTCAGGAACGCCATGGGGTCGAGCACCACGCCGTTGCCGATCACCGCTTGGCAGTCGGGCCGGAGCACGCCGCAGGGGACCAGCTGCAGGATGAACTTTTTGCCCGCGATAATGACCGTGTGGCCCGCATTGTGGCCGCCCGCATAGCGCGCCACCACGTCAAAAGAGCCGGAAAGGACGTCGACAATCTTGCCCTTGCCTTCATCGCCCCACTGGGCGCCGAGGATGATTGCTGTGTTTGGGTGCATGGGGGTACTGTTCAGCTCGTTTCCTGGGAAAGATCGCGGGCCGGCCGGCGTTGCATCGCGAGCCGGCCACGCCCCACGGTGATGATATAACGGGCCATCTTGAATAGAGTCCGGCAAATGCGAGCGGTGTTGGTTAAAGCACTCGCGAGATTTTGGCCAAGAAGTATCCGAGGCCGGGCTGCGTTCGGTCTGCTTACAATTGCTGGTACCCTCGTATCGGTGCCTGTCTTGCTCTCCGCTATGATTGTCGGAAGCCACGTAGCGGGCGCCCTATGGGGCGCGGTGAATGTTTTCAACAGCCCCTCAAGTGCGCCGTCTGCTCAAGAGATGGTGGGCAGCTACTCTCTGCGGCCGAAAAGCGCGAAGTTTCTCGCCAAGCTGGCTTCCGCTCGCATTGAACCGTCCGAACTCGAGCTTAAACCTTACGGGAAGGCAGAGTTCCGGAACGTCTATGAGTACCTCGAATCCTTTGACAGTGGGACGTCTTTCTCTCTCTGCCAAATCTCTGGTCGCGGCACATGGCAGGTGACGAGCAATGGTGGAGCCGAGGTCTCAGTTCATCTTCTGCCGGAGGCAGTCATTCTAGGCGGGAAAGCTTGTACCTCAGAGGCATGGGTTTCCTATGAGGTATTAGGCCGGGGCAGAGCCCACCGGCTTTGGAGCTACATAGGTGACCCGGACAGCGACACGGGTTTGGAGTATGGGGGTAACCTTCGCTAACCCACTCCCAACTTCTCCAGCAATCCACTCTTTTTCGGCTCCGCGCCAAGCTGCTTCAAGATCCCCAACTCATCCGACGAGCCCCAGCGCTCCACCATCTTGCCGTCCTGGAAACGCGCGATCTGGACGCCGCGGGCCTTGATCCGCTTGCCGGTGGGCGCGATGCCCATAAACGGGCCCTGGTGCGTACCCTCGATGGTGTAGGCGAGCGCGACCGAGTCCTCGTCTGCGATGAGGTGCTCGGGCGTGGCTTTCAGGTCCGGAAACGCCGTGAGCATTTCTGTAAACAGGTCGATGTAGCCCTGCGCGCCGGGGCCTTGGTTCGGGCCGGGGTCATGCTCCTTCACGCTGTCGGTGGTCAACTCACGGAAAGCCTCGAAGTTGCCCGAGTTGATCGCTTCGCCCCACTGCGTTTGCGCCTGAATATTTTTCTCTTTGCTCATGCTGGTTTCGATGCGTTCCGTTTCGGGAATGTTCGCCGGAAGGCGCTCGTTACAAAAGTTTCACGCAGGCCACCGCCACTCTGGGTCCTTGTATCGTAGAAACATGCCGAGCCCGATCATCACGACCATCCAAAGCCACATCCTCGAGCAACAGCGGCGACACTCCGAGGAAGCTTCCGGCACGTTTTCCTGGATGCTTTCGGGCATCACGCTTGCGACCAAAATGATCGCCGCGGAGATTCGGAAGGCCGGGCTCAACGATGTGTACGGAGCGGCGGGGGCGACCAATGTGCAGGGTG
>CAXTVG010000185.1:0-5003 GCA_964247505.1 uncultured Acidobacteriaceae bacterium | reverse complement strand
GCGCGGTTTCGCTCGCGAGCGTACCGGTTCCGGCCGGGAGCGCGGTGCTGCTGCGCGTGAGCTAAAAATCGCGATCAGGGTCACGCCTGCGATCAGCCAAGCCCCGCCCAGGCCGCACGCCCAGTTGAGCGGGTGGTGCTCCCTGCGAAACCACCGTAACTGTCGATCAGCAGGGAGGCAAGAAGCGCGGCCGTGACGGTAAAACCCATAAACGGACCCGCCTCTACCTTTTGTACCTGGGGAAGGCCGGCGTACACCTGGACCCGCGCCGGTGAGGTCATGAGCGTAGAAAGCCGATCCTGAGCGCGGTGGTGGGGAGCAGAAGAGTACGGGCGAACACTGCTCCTTATGCCGTGATTGTTCGCACCCGGCTACGGGTGGTTGGCGGGCGTGTGCGCGAGGCGGTCCCAGTTGAGGATGGCGTTGAAGACCAGCGCGTAGGAGCCGATGGTTTCGCCGCGGTAGACGGGGTTGATGGCGAACAAGAGCGTGTTGCCCTGTCCCAGGTGGGCGTCCACGACAGCAGCGTGTCCGGCGAGCGGCTCGGGGTTTTCAAGCAGGCCTGAAAGCAGCAGCTGCTTGGCGTCGGCAAAGCGCAGAAGCACGTCGGGGCGCATCGCGGGCGGGATGACGTAGGGGTTGTTGCGGGCTTGCTCCTCGTTGAGCGGAGCGGCCTGCCAGGGTTTTGGACTGGGGAGTGCAGCGATGCGCTCAGGGGTGCGGTCTTCGGGCTGGTCTTCGTCGTTGGGGCCGCCGCGGCCGGTTACGCGGTGGGTGTTCTCCTGGGTGGGCGTTTCGCGGCTGCCGGTGGTCAGGCTGCTGATGTTGAAAGCGAGGCCGGATTCGGAATAGACCGGGAGCTGGCCCGCGTAGCCGCTCAGGACTGGCGAGGCGGTTGCAACCGGAAGCGCGCCCAGAATGGAGCCGGTAAGCTTTACTTTCTCGGTCGGCGCGACAAAAACGCCGGGAGCCAGCCCCGTTTGGATGGCAAATTGGGCCGAGTCCTCGGAGGTGATGAGCAGGCCGCCGCCCTCGACAAACGCGCGCAGGTGCGCGACGCCCGCCTCGCCCAGGCCGGGGCGCATGTCGGCGGTTTGGTCGATGCGGCCCAGGTTGGGCGTCAACGCGGTTGTCTGCCAGGGCTGCGGGTTTCCATACATCGGCAGGCCGTCGATGATCTGCTGCGCGGGCGTGTGTCCCGTGACGGGGGCGAACAGGATGACGTCGTATTTCGAGCGCAAGTCGGGCTCAGCGGCCACGGTTTGGGTGTTGATGTAGGCGTAGGGAATCCCGAGCGAGTCGAAGGCCTCGCGCCACCAGCCTTCAGTCTGGGTGGCGAGCCAGGTGTGCATCATGGCGATGCGCGGGAGGTGGGCGAGGGTGTGGGATTTGACGCTGGGCAGGGCTGCAAGCGAGGCGTCTGGCTCTAAATTAAGCTTGTTAAGCGTTGAATCGAGCTTCGGATCGGCCAGCGGGATGCCGGAAACGAGCATGGAGCCCGCGTTCAGCTTCGTGCTGCCAGGGCGATTGGGCTCGTCCAGGATGGTGATTTTGGCTTGTGGGAACGCGTACGCAAGGGGAAGCAGGCCGGTCTGCGCGGCGTTGTTGAAGGCCCAAACGCCAGCGGGAACGCTGCTTCCGCGACTGATGCCATAGCCATTGGGGTTGATCGTTCTCATCTCCGCTTGCAAAATTGCGGGATCGGCTACGCGCGTGACCTTGGCGTTGAACAGCAAGCTGAAGGACCAGGCAGTGTCATCGTACGGAGTCTTCTGCGGATCATCCGGTGCCCAGTACTGACGGTCGAGCAGCGCGTCGGCAACGCGGGAGAAAGGCTGGTCCATGCGGATGACATACGAGCCCGCGGGGAAGGTTTCGCGGACCGGCGGCGCGAGCTGGTCTGCGCCGGAGCTGCCCACGCTGCCGGGAGCGTTCGGGGCGGCGGCATTCCCGGGGTTGTCGGAGCTGTTCGCGCTGCCGGACTTGCTCACCGTTGCCGAGCCGGCGCTGTTGCCGGTTAAAGCGTCGGAACTGCCCTGAGCCGGCGGCGCGGGCCGGGGAGCGTTTTCGTTCATCGCTGCGGCGTGGTCGCTCGCGCTGACCGAAACGGTCGCGGGCTCGGTGAGCTGGGAGATCTCCACATGCTGTATCGCCAGCGTGCGGAGCAGCGCGAGCTGGCGGTTAGTGTAAGCCGCGTCGGCTGCCAGCACATAAGCCGCAGGCCCGGAGGTGGACGGCTTTGCAACCGAGCGTTTCGCCTTGACGTAAACGTCGTCCAGAAATCGCTCGCGGTTCTGCGCGAAGTAGGACAGAGTCGTAAGCAGGGCGGACTGCTCGTAGTTATTATTGTCCCGTTGCGACCACAGCACGCTCGCAAGCGGCGGGTTTTGCCGGTACCAGGTCCGGCTGTACTCCTCGGGCCTCAGGATGCGGCGCTCGGTGTCCGCGCCTGCGTTGCCGAAGGTCTCATACAAGCGGCTGATGCCGTTGTGCATGCCGGCGAGAAACATGAGATAGCCGGGCGACCAGGTGTCGAACTCGCCGTGGGTGAACACTCCAGGCAGCCCGAGCGACTGCATCTGGCCCACGTTGTTCCAGCCGAGCGCAGCCCACTCGTCGGCCAGCAGCGGGTCGATCCACGCGTTGTAAGGGCCGTCGCCGACCGTGTTGTCGTAGAGAAACGGCACCGACTCGTGCAGGTCATGGAGTACCAGCGCGTGGAACTTCAGAAACGTATCCAGCACGTTTTGGGTCAGGTTCAGCGTCATGGCCATCGCGTCACGGTTGTTGTCGTGCGCGACATAGTGTCCCCAGTACAGCAGCCTTGGATAAGTCTCGCCGGGATGGGCCAGGTGCCACTTATAAAGGTCGACCATGCGGTCGCGGCCGTCCACCTCGACGACCGGCGTGATCAGCACGACCATGTGCTGCCGGATGTACTGGATATAGGGCGAGTCGTCGACCGCGAGGCGATACGCGAGCTCCATCAGCGCGGTGGGGGCGCCGGTTTCGGTCGAGTGGATGGTGCCGGTGATGTAGTAGACCGGAAACGACTGGCGCGCGAGGGCTGCGGCCTGCTCGTCGGTAATGGCGGGCTTGCCGGGCGAGGGGCGCGGATCGGCTAGTTGGGCGAGCCGTGCGCCGTTCGCGTCCAGCTGCTTCAGCAGCGCTTCATCGCCCACCGCAGCGGCGATCGTCTCGCGGCCTTCTTCGGATTTGCCGATCGAGAATACCTTCACCCGCGGCGTATGCGCTTCGAGCAGGCGGAAGTACTTGTAAACATCTTCGGCGTACGGCAGCTTACCGGGCGCGCCCGCGACATCGCCCAGCATCGCCGCCGGAGTGGGCACCGTCTTTGACGCGGGCAGATAGTCCGTGAGCGGCGAGTTGAAGTACGGCTCGGTCGTGTACTTGGCGATGGCCGCCGTGTAGGCGTGGTCCACGGGCTGCTTGGCGTCGCGGGCGTACCCCTGCTGCATGGCCGCGGGCACGGCGGGAGCGGGCGTTTGCGCGTACGCGGACGTGGCTAGGAAAACGAGGGCGAGCAGGCGGCGTACGGTCACGTGAGCTCCTGGATCGGGTTGGTGGGCGATTGTTGCGTAGCGTGGAGGCAGCTCCTGTTTCCAGCAGACCCGCCGCGCAGGCGCGTTCTCTCGCTGCGCCTTCGATATCCTTGGGGAGCATGCCTCAAAAACAAAGCTTCGACACGGAACTTGCCGCGCTCGAGGAGCAGCTCGCCGCGCGCTCGGAGGCCGCCGAGCCCGCGCTTGCGAAATCCCTCGCGCACCGCAATAACTTCCTCGTCGCCAAGGCTGCCGCGCTCGTGCTGCACCACTGGCTGGTGGGTCTCACGCCTCAGCTGGCCTCCGCGTTTCGGCGTTTCCTCGAGAATGGCGCAAAAACCGATCCGCAGTGCTGGGCCAAGAACGCGCTGGCCAAGACGCTTGCCGCGTTTGAATACCAGGACGCGGAACTCTTCCTCGCCGGCATGCGCCATGTGCAGCTGGAACCCGGGTGGGGCGGGGCCGCGGACAGCGCCGGAGCGCTCCGCGGCGCTTGCGCGCTCGCTCTGGTGCAGTGCCGCGAGCTGAGCAACCATCGCGTTCTCATGGCGCTCACGCCGCTGTTCGCCGATGGGCAGCTGTCCGTCCGCATCGACAGCGCCCGGGCCGTGCAGCAGGTGGGGGGAGACGCGGCCGCGCTTCTGCTGCGCCTGCGAGCCGAGCTCGGCTCCGAAGACCCTGAACTGCTCGGGACATGCTTCACGGGTGTGCTCGCACTGGAGGGCGCCGGCGCTATCCCCTGGGCTGCGCGCTTTCTCCGCCCCGAAGGCGACGCGGCTGCCGAGGCTGCCTTGGCCATCGCGCAAACCCGCGCGCCCGAAGCGTTCACACGGCTTCGCGACACATTCCGCAGCGCGCGGGACCCATGGTTTCGCAGCGCTGTTCTGGCGGCGATTGCGCTCACCCGAAGAGATGAAGCCACGGACTGGCTCGTCGAGCTTGCCACGGGAGAGCAGGCCCACGCTGACGATGCCCACGAAGCCCTGTGCCGGTCGGCTCCGTCGGAAGCTACTCTCGCAAGGCTGCGGCGGGCCGGACGGCCTTGCCCGTAGTGTCGGCATGACGGGGTCGAGCCTCATTTTGCCGCAGGTGCCAGCCCGAGATATTTGTCGTACCACCCGAACCAGCGCTGGTAGCGGTCGCGAAGAAACGATGGCCGCGTGAAGCCGTGAAACTGGCCCGGATACACGATCAACTCCGCGGGCGTCCCCACGTCGCGCAGCGCCTGGTACATCTGCTCGCCGCCTTCCACGGGAACGTTGAAATCCTTATCGCCGCCCATAAATAGCGTCGGGGTCTTGATGCGGTCGGCGTGGAAAAACGGGTAGGAGAGCTTGACGTACAGGTCGGGATTTTTCCAGGGCGGCCCAATCTCGTTGGTGTATTGCAGGATGTACTCGTCGACCCCGTAAAGGCCAAGCAGGTTGCCCATGCCCGCGC
>CAXTVG010000184.1:0-5003 GCA_964247505.1 uncultured Acidobacteriaceae bacterium | reverse complement strand
GAGCTGAAACGTCCCCGGACGGAAAGCAAACACGCTGATATTCGCGAAGCGGTCGTGATCGGCGTCGAAGAACTGGTAATAAAAAATGTGGCTCGGCTCGCCGGGCTTTTCGATCCCAAACATCCACTTCTCATCCGGACGCTGAAAGGTCTGCGCGGGCCGTCCCTTGATGGTCGCGCGCAGGGCCTCCTGGCGCCGGTTGGCACCCGGAATATAGGTTTCCTCAAACACAAACAGCGAAACCGCGAGCACCGAAGCGATGGCCAGAATGGGCACGACCACCCGGTAAACACTGATGCCGGTCGCCTTCATCGCCGTGAGCTCATTCGAGCGGTTAAGCCCGCCGAAAACCACCAGCACAGCGATCAGCACACTCAAGGGCGTGATCAGGTAAACCATGCTCGGTGTCAGGTTGAGCAGATACTCGCCCACTACGACGAAAGGCGAGCGATTGCGGATAATGTCGCCCAAAAGCTCAAAAAAAGTAAACAAAAGCATGAGCATCACGAAGGTCGTGAGCACTAACGCGAACATTTTCAGGAACTCGAGCACAACATAGCTGTCGAGCAGCAGCGGAAAGTGACTGCGCTCTCCGCGCGATCGCCCCCGCACCTGGGCCGGGCGGCTCGTGTGCGCTGGGCGGCTCCGGCGAAACAGGCCGGAAATGTCGGGCAGGGAAGGGACACCCGCACCCGTGGCGGCCATGCGCCGCAGCAGCAGCAGGCCGCACACGCCGAACAGCGCATTCGCCGCCCATACGCCGGCGAAGACCGGAACCTTCCCCTGCCGGGCCAGCGCTACGCCGGTTGACGAAAGAAAGTAATACACAAACACCAGCGCGATCGTAAGCACGAATCCCGCGCTTTTGCCGCCGCGCTTCGCGCTGATGCCGAGCGGCACGCCGACCAGCATCAGCACCAGGCAGGCGAACGGGTAGCTCCAGCGCTTCCCAAGCTCGATGGCATAGTAGCGCCCGTTGGGGCCGTGCGAAAGCCTGCGCAGCTCCGCGTTCCCCATTGCGAGCACAGGCGAAAGCGCGTGCGCCGAGCGGTCGGTGTCGCTGGCTTCGGAAACGAGCGGCAAGTCGGTTTCCGTAAACGTCGAAACGTCGTAATCGTTCGGGTTCGCGGTGTCGGCCTGCTGTTGCGTGCCGTCGCGCAGCCGCATCAGCACCTCATCGTTCGCACTATTCACAACGGTTGCGGAGGCCGCCGTGGTAATGCGCGGCGTGGTCGGGTTTTGGAGGTCGGCGAGAAACACCTTGCGCCACTGGGACGCGCCGGAGCTGGCCCGCACGTCGTCCACGTAGAGGACTATGTTTTTGAAGTCCTCATAAAAAACCCGCGGCTGCACTTCAAAAGAGGCTTGCGCATTGCGCAGCTCGGTTTCAAGATTGAGCGTGGCGCGCGAAGCCGCGGGCGCAATGTAGCGCGTGTTGCCCAGGCACACAAGCAGGGCCAGCAGGGCGGGCAGGCTCGCGATGCGCAGAAAGCTCCAAACCCCAATGCCGGACGCCCGCATCGCAGTAACCTCGCTGTCCGCCGCCACGCGGCTGAAGCCCAGCAGCACACCCACCAGCACCGCCATGGGAATGGTCAAAACAAACACATTCGGCAGCATCAGGAGCACGATTTTAAGCACCGCGCCGACCGAGCTCGTATTGCGGATCATAAGCTCAAGCAGGTGGCCCAGGTGCGGCGTGAACAGCACAAAAGTGAACAGCAGCCACCCGAGCAGCGCGTGTGAGCCGATTTCGCGGAGCAGATAACGGGTGAGAATGCGCATCGGGGGACAGACTCGAGTCTACCCGAGCGCCGGCTCGTCTTCGCCCGCGCCGCCGCCGGGGAGAAAGCGATAACCCACGCCGCGCACCGTGCGGAGATACACAGGGTTCGCCGGCTCGTCCTCGATGTACCGGCGCAGGCGCACGACAAAATTGTCGATCGCGCGGGTATCGGTGTCCTCGCGCATGCGCCAAACCTGCTCCAGCAGCTCCGACCGCGGAATAATGCGGAAAGGATGATCGGCTAGATAGCGCAGAAAGTCGGCCTCCATCAGCGTGAGGCGAATGCGCTGGCCCTTGGCTTCGAGCTCGAGCAGGGAAAAGTCGATCGTGCGGCCCTCGAAGTTGTAGATTGCGCGCGGCTGCTCCGGTTCGGGCGCGCGGCCTGGGCGCACCCACTGCATCCGGCGTAAAAGAACATGCAGCCGGGCGAGCAGCATGTTCAGATCGAACGGCTTGGGAAGGTAGTCGTCGGCACCCGCTTCAAGGCCGCCCAGCACGTCCTCGGGCCGGCTGCGCGCAGTCAGCATCAGCACGGGCACATAGTTTCCCGCATCGCGCAACTCCCGGGTGACGGCGAAACCGTCTTTGCCGGGCAGCATCACGTCCAGCAACACCGCGTCCCAGTCCGGCTGGGCGAGCAGCGCCAGCGCGTTTTCGCCGTCGTACGCCAGCGCCACTTCATAGCCCTCGGCCTGCAGGTTGAACAGCAGCCCCTCGGCCAGGTGCGGCTCGTCCTCTACGACCAAAATACGCGCCGCCGCGCTCACTGGGCGCTCCGGTGTACCGCGGAAACCGGCGCGGCTACAGCCTCTGGCAGCGGCGGCAGGCGCAGGGTAAATGTCGCGCCGTGACCCTCGCCCCGGCTCGCGGCTGAAACGCTCCCTCCGTGCTCCTTGGCGATAGAGCGGACCAGAAACAACCCCAACCCGGTGCCCTGGCGGCGCAGCACGTCTGGCAGTGGAACCCGGTAAAAGCGCCTGAAGATACGCTTCAGCTGGTCCGCCGGAATGCCGATTCCCCGGTCGCGCACCGCAAAGCACGCCGCTCCGTTTTCGTCGGTAAACACCCGCGCTGCGGCCTGGACGCCGCCGGCGGAGTACTTGATAGCATTGCCGAGCAGGTTGCCCAACGCCGTGTGCAGCTCGTCGCGGTTGCCGCTGGTCAGCAGCGGTTCGGGCGGCAGCTCGAGGGTGAGGGCCTCCGGCGCGAGGTGGTTGCGCGCCCGTGCCCGCTCGACCGCTTCCCCGGCCAGCGCGCGCAGATCCAGCACCTCGAAAGCGTGGGTTCTCCGGTTGCGCTGCATGATCTCGCCCGCCTTGAGCACCTGCTCGACCGTCAAGATCAGCCGGTCCGTATCCTGGAGCATGATGCGGTAAAACTCCTGCCGCTTTTCCTCCGGCACCGGCCTTCGCTCCAACGTTTCCAGGTAAAGGCGGATCGACGCGATCGGGGTTTTCAGCTCATGCGTCACGGCGTTAAGAAAGGAATCCTGCCGCTCATTCCGCCGCACCTCGCGGACTAAAAAAATCGTATTGAGCACAACGCCCGCGATCAGCAGCAGCGTGACAGGGATCCCTAGAACCAGCGGCAGCAGTTCGCGCCAATTCAGTACGATCCAGCCCACATTCAGGGTCAAGGCCAGGGCGATCAGGCACACGCCCAGGAGAATGGCGAGCACGATCGCGGGGCGGCGGCGGGTGATGCGCATAAGGCTCTCTCCTGAGTCTACCGCCCAAAAGAAAACGCCCGCGAGTGGGTTCGCGGGCGTCGGACTACCGCGGAGGATCTACGCAGTCCCGGCAGGGCGGGGGTTCGCCGGATCCCAGGCCGCAGTCCGGATGTCCCGAGCCAGGCCCAGCTTTTTGAGCAGCCAAATGCCATAGTAGTTCGGGTCGAACTCGTACCAGCGCAGGCCGTGGCGCGCGGAAACCGGGTGCGCGTGGTGGTTATTGTGCCAGCCCTCGCCCCCCGTCAGCAGCGCCACCCACCAGTTATTGCGCGAGTCGTCGCGGGTTTCAAACCGGCGCGAGCCCCACAGGTGAGTCGCCGAATTGACCAGCCACGTCGCATGCAGCCCCAGCACGACGCGCAGGAAGATCCCCCACAGAACAACCGGCCAGCCGCCCCACGCCAGTAGCGCCAGGCCTACGGTGGTCAGCGGCACCCAATGGTACTTCGAAAGCCAAAGGTGGAAGCGGTCACGGCTGAGGTCGGGCGCGTAGCGGCTCAGCATCGCAGTCTCCGAGTGCAGCGCCTCGCCGCTCATGATCCAGCCCATGTGGGCCCAAAAAGTCCCGTCGTGGGGCGTGTGCGGGTCGCCGTCGTGGTCGGAAAGCTGGTGGTGCACGCGGTGCGTCGCCACCCAGAAAATCGGCCCGCCCTCGAGCGCCAGCGTGCCGCAAACGGCCAGCGCGTACTCGAGCCAACGCGGGACCTTGTAGCCGCGATGGGTCAAGAGGCGGTGGTAGCACATCCCGATGCCCACATTGATGGACAGCACGTACAGCACTACCGCCGCGATCAAGCCTTTCCAGGTGAAAAAGAACAGCGCCGTGATGGCCAGGACATGAAAAATGATCATGACTGCCGTCGTCAGCTTGGAAATAGAACTGCCCTGGGCGGCCCGGCCTAGCTTGCGGATCTTCTCCACGCCCGGCGTGCGCGCCTTGGTGTGCACCACGGCGGCGCCTTCAGTCATTTCGGGTGTAAACGTGTTCTCCTGCACTTCAACGGGCATAGGGAATGTCGGCTCCTCGGCTTTGTGCCTACTCTTCGAGCCTAGCAGCGGAAGCGGTCCATGACGTGTAACAGTTGTGTAACGAGCAGCTTGGGGCAAAACGGGATGCGGAAATCTAACTCCCGGTTGCGCAGGAGCAACTTTTTGCACCATAGTCACCATCTAGGTACATAAATACATCTTCCTTCGTGGCCGCCAACCTGCTTCTTTATGCAATACGCAAATGGGAGTAAGCGAACAGGAACAGGCTGCTCGAAGAATGAGGAGAATGTGCCGTGATCACCACTACCCATGCACGTCCCTTGTTTCACGCCGCCTTCCGCGTCATGCACCTGAGCAAAGTCGTCGTTTGCCCACGCTGCTCCAAGCCGCTCGGCTCGGCGCGCAACTCCCGTCAAACCCAGGAACTGCTCGGCGGACACCGTTGCCAGCTCGCCGCGCGGGAAATGCTTCAACCCTCGACCGCTTAGCCGTTCAATT
>CAXTVG010000183.1:0-5006 GCA_964247505.1 uncultured Acidobacteriaceae bacterium | reverse complement strand
TTTGTGGTGCTGATCGGCGCAAACATGCCGTCCATCCTGGCCGAAATCTCCTTCCTTACCAACCCGGACGATGCGATGGAGCTGCGCGAGCCCGCCTACCGGGAGCGCATCGCGGAAAGTCTGTATCGGGGTGTTGCCCGCTACGTACGCAGCCTTAGCGGCGCGCGGCTGGAGGAAACCGCGGGAACCCGCTAAAGAGCCGGTCCGGTTCTTGCACATGCATTTTCCCGAGAAAGGCCTCGACCGCGCTGCAAGCCTGCCCTAACCCATCCTGCTCCTGCAGTTTCGCGCCGACCTGCGCCGCCGTGCGCGCAAACCGCGGCTCGCTAAGCAAGCGCCGAAGCGCGGCAGTCGCGTTCTCCATCGAATAACGGCTGCGCGCGACGGACAAACCCACGCCGAGCCGCTCGACCCGCGCCGCGTTGTCCGGCTGGTCCCACCCGTAAGGCACGACCAGCATGGGCCGCCCCGCGCGCAAGGCTTGCCCCACCGTGCCCGAGCCGCCCTGGTGCACAATCACCGCCGCGCGCGGGAACACCTGCGAGTAGGGCGCATAGCCAAGCCCGAGTACATCCGGCGTGGGGGCAAGCCGGGCCGCAGGCTCCCCAAGCAGCACAGCGCGGCGGCCCAACTGTTTTGCGGCTGCCAAACTCGCCTCATAAAAACTGCCCGGATTGTGCACCGCCGTCGACCCAAGCGTAAACACAATCGGTGGCTCACCGGCGCTGAGGAAAGCATCCAGCTCCGGCGCAATGGCACCGCTTTCCGCACCCCGGTCGCAGTGTAAAAATCCCGGCTGCGCCACCGAGCGGGGCCAGTCGGGCTGCGGTTGGGCCAGGCATGCGGGAAAGAGCGCCAGAACCAGATCGGGCGCGAACTTGTCAGCGAACAGCGGGTCGCATGCCGCCCGAAGCCCTTGAGCCCGGCGCAGCCGCCGCACGGGATTCCACCAGTGCCGCGTGGCCAAGCGGCACGCGTTCAGCGCTGCCCGGTACACCGGCCAGCCCGCGCGGCGCAGGTGGGTGAGCCAAGGCACATTGACCAGCACGGAAGGGTCGTGCGCGGAAAGAAACGAGCAGGGAGACAGGATCAGCGAAGCCCACGGCAGCCCCAGTTTTTCCGCGACCAGAGGCGCCGCAAGCGCGAGTTCACCGGCGATCAACAGGTCAAAATCCCGCGCGGCCGCGAGAAGATCGCTGTACGCGCCGGGCAGCTCCGGCAACAGGAGCTCGCGGTAAAGCACCTCAACGCCGGTTTTCAGGTTTTCGCAGCGGCGCACCAGCGCGCCGTCGTCCATGTTCCAGTGCGGGCGCATGGGGCGGAACTCGACGCCAGCGCTCTCGACCTTGCGCCGGTAGAACTCCGCCGATGCGATTGCCACAGCATGGCCTCGCCGCCGGAGCTCGAGCGCGAGAGCCAGGCAGGGGTGCAGGTCGCCCAGCGAGCCGGTGGTCGCGAAGAGAATGCGGTGCGGCATAGATTGCCGGCCCTCCAAGCACGAACATACAGGTCTCCCGGCGAGAATGGATAAGGCGAAAACAGTCTACGAGGCCGTGGTGTAGGCTGGAAATTACAGTGAATCGCCTGCTCCAGCGCACATTTACGCTTTTGTTGCTGCTCGCCTTGGCTCCGCTTCCGCTCAGAGCTCAGCGCAAGAGCGGGCCCGGCATTCAACAGCCCGCGAGCGCGCCCAATCAGACGGCGGACGCTTCCAGAAAACCTGCTGCCCTGCTGCCGCCGGCTTTCGCCGGGAACCCGCGCGAGGGTGACATTGTGATTCAGCCAACTCCCTCCGACGCCGATGCGGCCCACGCCGCCGTGCTCAAGGAGGACGGGCTGGTCGAGGCCAGCACCGCGCGGTACGGCGGCGCGGGCGCTTCAGCCTGGGCCGTCGAAGTGCTGCGGTTCGGCGACGCCACGGGCGCGTTTGCCGCCTTTACCTCCTATCGCGACCCAGCGATGCACCCCGAAACGCTCGGCGACAATGCCGCGGCAAACGCGAACCTGTTTCTGGTGCAGCGAAACGCTGCGCTGGTCACCGTTCGCAAAACCGGCACTGCGGGCGATGCGACCCAGCTGCGCTCCGCGGTGGAAGCCCTGGTGCAGGCGCTGCCAAAGGTCGGCGGCCCGGAAGCAGCGCTGCCCACGCTGCCCGGCCTGCTGCCCGCAGACGGGCTCCAAAAGCAGACGCTCCACTACGCGATCGGCCCTGCCGGCTACAGCGGGCCTATTCCCGTATCCGCGATCGACTTCAGCCGCGATGCTGAAGCAGCGACGGCGAGCTACCGGCTCCGCTCCGGAAAAACGGGCACGCTGACCCTCATCATGCTGCCAACGCCGCAGATTGCGGGGGCCGAACTGCGGGCCATTACGGCGTTATCAGACCCATCCTTGCATATGGGGACGCGGCGCAGCGGGCCGTTGGTGGGCGTGGTGAGCGGCGCCGGCGTTTCCCAAGCTGATGCGCAGCGGCTTTTGAACGAAATCCACTACGTCGCCGACCTGACCCTGGACCAGCCGCAGGGCTACACCAGCGAGGTCGCGAAAGCCGCGAAGCTGCTGCTCGGCATTGGCTATCTCACACTTTTCCTTGCCATCGCCGCAGTTGTGATCGCCGTGTTCCTGGGAGGGGGGCGCGTGATGATCCGCAGGATGCGCGGCAAACCTGACTCGTCGCTGAACGACGACGATTTCATCACCCTGAAGCTGTAGTTGACGCGTGGTCCGGGCTTGCATCAGGGTTGGTGCAAACAGTGACGTGCGAGCCCGGAAAGACCGCCGTTTTTCCCTGCACGTATGCCCGCCCCTGTATGGCTGGCGCGATTACAAATCCAGTAAGCTGTTCTTCTGCAAAGGGTTACATTGGCATGAATTTGCCTTGACACCCCCGGAGAGCGCGTCCTATCCTGATCCCAGATGAGTTCGGGTGGCTTTGCCTCCATCCAGAACTATTCTCCCTAAGGGCAGGGCAGCCCTGTTGCCGGGCTGCCCTGCCATCTTCCCGGGGGGCGCTTTACCCTAGCCTTGCATCCCGGTAGAATCGTGCTGTGCCACCGCGCCTCCCCGGCGATGGAGGGCCGACGTAGCTCAGTTGGTAGAGCAGCTGATTCGTAATCAGCAGGTCACCGGTTCAAGTCCGGTCGTCGGCTCCAGAGTTTTCCAGGTATTGTGTACCGCCTTATCCACCCTTCCGTGCACGTTTGCCTCCAAATTCACGCGATTCGGCACCTCGGTCAAGGGTTCCCTATGCCATAATCGCCGGAGAGCCGGTGACTTGCGTTCGAGAGGGAGCCAACAACGTGAGCCAGTACTGCCGACGCGATGTGCTGCGCATCTTCGGTATCCGCGAGCAGCAGCTGCGCTTGTGGGAGCGAAACGGCCTGATTGCCTCCGCGGAGCACTACTCCTTTCAGGAGCTCGGCCAGCTTCGGAAGCTGCGCGAGCTCGGCGCGCTCCGGGTGCCCGCCGTCAGCATTCGCGAGGCTATCCACGCCATGCGCTCGGTTTCCGGGCTCCCCGATCCCCTGGGAGAAGCCGGAATCAACCTTGTCGGCACACGCAGTCTTGCGTTTCGCCACTCCGGCGCGGTGGTCGAGCCGGTCGCGGGACAATTCCTCCTGGATTTCTCCGGCGGCGGCAGCCCCGCTCTTTCCGTCCTCACCGCGCCTGTGCTTTCCAATCGCGAGCGCGAGCGGCAGGCCGCCAAGCTCTTCGCCGAAGCTGTCCGGGCTGAAGAAGCAGGCCGCCTCCAGGCTGCTTTTGACGGGTATGAAGCCGTACTGGCCATCTGGCCCGGGCACGCGGCCGCTGCGATCAACCTGGGCACGCTCTGCTATGGGCAGCGGAACCATGCGCGAGCGGAGCGGTTCTATCGCATGGCAACGGAAAGCGACCCCGGCTATGCGCTGGCATTTTTCGACCTGGGCAACGTGCTGGACGACCTCAAGCGCATGGGCGAGGCAATTGCCGCGTACCGTCGCGCTATTGAACTCCAGCCCGGCTACGCCGACGCACACTACAACCTTGCTTTGGCACTCGAGCGCAACGGCCAGCGCCGGTCGGCTCTCGCGCACTGGACAGCATACCTGCGGCTGGATGGCGCCGGACCCTGGGCCCAACATGCGCGCACGCAGCTGCGCAAAACACTCGCGGCTATCGGCATGGGCGTGGTCCAGGGCGCAGGAGCGCGCCGCGCACCATCGCCGCCCCCAGCTCTTCGGGTGGTGTAAAGCTGCATACTGGAGGGAATGATCTCCAGTCAACCTGAAGCGGTCCGAGCCTCGGAAAGCGAGGCGGCGCACTCCCGGCGAACCCTGCTGCTGCTCAGCTTTCTGTGCGCGGCCGGCGTTTCCAATATCTATTACAACCAGCCCTTGCTGCTTGAAATGGCGCGCTCGCTCCACGTCAAGCCGGGCGTAATCGGCGAGGTGGCGGTCGCGACGCAGATTGGCTACGCGCTGGGCATCTTTTTGTTTGTCCCTTTAGGCGACGTGGTGGAGCGCCGCGGCCTTATGGTTCGCTTGTTCGCGGGGGTGGCCGGGGCGACCCTGATGTGCGCGCTGGCGCCCAACTTTGCCATGCTGCTTGCCGCAAGCGTGCTTACCGGCCTTACGGCAGCGGTGACGCACGTAGCCGTGCCGATTGCGCCGGAGCTGGCCGCCGAACGCGACCGCGGACGCGCGGTCGGCACCGTAATGACCGGCTTGCTGCTCGGCATCCTGCTGGCACGATCGTTCGCGGGCGCTCTGGGCGAGTGGCTGGGCTGGCGCGGAGTTTTCTCTGCGGCCGCCGCGCGCACCCTTGCGTTTGACCCCCTGCTGCGGCGGCGCTTCCCCGCCCTGCCGCCGCCGAGGCCGGTCCGCTACGCCCACGCGCTGCGCTCGCTCTGGACCCTGCTCGCCGGCGAAGCGCTGCTGCGGGAAGCGGCGCTGATAGGCGGTCTGGGGTTTGCGGCCTTTTCCGCATTCTGGACCACGCTGGTGTTTCTGCTCGGCTCGCCGCACTAC
>CAXTVG010000182.1:0-5008 GCA_964247505.1 uncultured Acidobacteriaceae bacterium | reverse complement strand
CGGGTGAGCGGGGCGGTTCGTTTGCCAGCCGGGTGTTCTGGGGCCTGGGGCTGGGTGCGGTTTATACGCGGTACCAGAATGAAAACCTGCTCGGTGCCTGGCCCGCGACCCCCAACTACGAACCCGATCTGGGCGCGCAGCACATCCTGCGCGGCGCGGCCGTCCGCTGCAACGCGACCCCCGAGTACCTGGGAGTGGGCTACATTATCGGGCCGCGCGTCGCTGGGACGATCTTCGCGGGAGGCGTGTTTTCCTGGCTGGTGCTCATGCCGGCGATATACTTTTTCGGCTCGCACATGCCGGGCGCGCTCTATCCGGGCACCAAGCCCATCGCGCAGATGGGACCGTCCGATCTGTGGGCGACCTATGTGCGGCCGGTCGGCGCGGGCGCGGTCGCCGCCGCCGGGCTGCTCACGCTTCTGCGAACACTGCCGACCATTTTCGGCGCGCTGCGGCAGGGGTTCGCAAACATGAAGCGCCGCAATCGGGCCGCGGAAGCAGCAGCGGTCGGCCGCACGGATCGCGACCTGCCCCCGTGGGTAGTCGCTGGCGGCTCCGTGCTGCTGGTCGTTTGCATGTTCCTGTTTTTGACCTTCAAACCCGTGCCCGGCGCGCAAACCAGCGCCCTCGCCAACCTCGCCGCTTCCCTGCTCATCGTGGTGTTCGGCTTTCTTTTCGTGACCGTGTCGTCGCGCATCGTGGGGCTCATCGGCTCCTCCGCGAACCCGCTCTCCGGCATGACCATCGCGACCCTGATGGCCACCGCGGCCATATTCCTCGTCAAAGGCTGGACCGCGCCCGCCTTTGCCGCACTTGCGCTCACCATCGGGTCGGTTGTGTGTATCGCCGCGGCCAACGCGGGCGACACCTCGCAGGACCTGAAAACCGGCTTCCTCATCGGCGCGACGCCCTGGAAGCAGCAGCTCGCCTTGATGGTCGGCGTGGTCGTTTCGACCGTTGCCATCGGCGCGACGCTGAACGCGATGAATCGCGGCCTTGAGGAGTTTCGCGTTGCCGACAAGCCCTGGAACCTGAGCGTCCCGCACCAGGGCGTCGAGGTGCAGGGGCGCTTCACCCGCGCGCACATCCGGGTGCTCCACGACGAGGGCAACAGCGAAGAGCGCGCGGGGACGCAGTACATCCTGCTCAACGCCCTCGGCTCGCACGACCTCCCCGACGGCAAATACCTGTACAACCCGGCAACGGGAACCATCGCGGTGCAGTGGATCCAGGGCATCGGCAGCGAAAAAGCTGCCGCCCCGCAGGCCCGGCTCATGGCTACGGTCATCAACGGCATCCTCACCCGCCAGCTGCCCTGGGGGCTGGTGCTGCTGGGCGTTTTTCTGGTGATCGCGGTCGAGCTGCTCGGCATTCGCTCGCTCTCGTTTGCGGTGGGCGCGTACTTGTCGATTGCCACCACGCTTGCCATCTTCACGGGCGGCGTGGTGCGCTGGATCGTCGACCGCGCCGGCTCGGGCACGGGCGAGCTCAGCGAGGAGATCAGCCCGGGCTCGCTTTACGCCAGCGGCCTGATCGCGGCGGGCGGCATTGTCGGGCTGCTCGGCGTCGTGCTCAAGCTGTACGAGGCCGCGACCGGCCGCACGCTCCCATCCATGCCGCAAACGTTTCTCTATCACGACGGCGTCGCGGTACTGATGTTCGCTCTGCTGGCGTTTTCGCTCTGGTACTTCGCCCGCAAGCCGCTCAAGTCGTAAAGCGGGGCCTAAACCGGATGTGTCTCTGAAGGAGATTTCTAGTGGCGTCCTCCACCACGGGTAACACGGCACAGACGGAGCATTTCTCCGGCAAGTCTCCCTGCGCTTACGACTGGGTATTCTGGCTCCTGCTCCTTGCCTTTGAGGCCTTCCTGTTTTCGCTGCCCCTGCTCCCCAACGGCGATGGACCCGTTCACATTTACTTATCTTCCATCTTATGGAAGCTAGCCGCCCACAGCTCCCCGACTTACCAGCACTTCTACGCGATCCGCCACCTGATCCAGCCGTACTCGTTCCATTACTACCTGCTTATCCTGCTGGAGCACGCCGTTTCCCCGGACATGGCGGAGAAGTTATTCGCGGGTCTGATCTGGGCGACCCTGGCTCTCGGTTTTCGCACGCTTGCGCGAGCACTTGGGCCGGGCGCGCCCGCGGCATCGCTGTTGATTTTTCCCCTGCTTTTCTCGTGGCCGCTTTCAGCGGGATTTTTTAATTTCACCTTCGCGTGCGGCCTGCTGCTTTGGGCACTTGGCTTCTATCTGCGCCTCGCTTCCGCGGCAAACAAGCGGGTCCAACTAGGCCTATATGCGTTATGCCTCGTGCTGCTGATCCTGGCTCACCCCATCCCGCTAATGGTCCTGATCTGCCTCACCGGACTCGACCTCGGATTTCAACTGACCGCAAACCGACGAACCCTGAGCCTGCTCCGCTGGCAAATCGCAGCCTTTGCGCTGGCCTGCACCGCCTTTGTGTTCCCTATCCTGATCGCCGACAAAGCCTCCGTGGCAAACTCAGTCAAAAGCTTCGCGCCGCATCTTGACTTATTGCTGCTCATGCTCTCGGGCATATGCGTCAGCTACTTTCAGGTCCACTCTGTCCTCGGATGGACTTATCACGTTTTAATAGTTTCGCTTCTGCCGGTCAGCACATTCCAATGTTTGCCGGCCACCTCTAGGCAGCGGCTTCGGAGCGGGCGCATAACCGCTGCCGACCGCCTGCTATTGCGCGCCCTTATCTTTTTAGCTGCAAGCCTTGTATTTCCTGAAACCATGAACGGGTCCGCCCTTTTCGCGGCTCGCATGTGGTACATGGTCTGGCTTGTGGCAGCTGCGTGCGTCGCGGCCGCGTCTTTGCCGCCTTGGGCGCACAAAGCGTTTGCCATTTTCGGCGTTGGGGTAGCCCTGCTCAGCCTCGGACTCGCGTCCGCGTATCTGCGCCCGGTCTCGCGGCAGCAGGCGGAACTGGAGCGTGCACCCCTGCCGCCGCGCGCGCGCGGGCTCTTCTTTCAGCCTGAAACTGCGAACCAAGGCAGGTGGACCCACAGCTGGTGGGGCCTGAACTACTGGGACGGCGTGCGCGCGTTCACCGCGCACGAAGACGTGCTGCTCAACACGCCGTGGCTGCAGCTCACCATCGTTCCTGTGCAGGAGAACGGCCGCTCCGGGCTGCTGCGCGATGCGCTGCCAGGTATCTACTCTGAAGATCCAAGCTATATCTTCCGCGTCGCGAGCCCCCGCGAACAGGCGCTCGCCCTGGCGGACTTCCTTCTCGTCGCGGACCCGAACGGCGCGCCCCCGCGGCCCCTCGCCGCAGCCGCAGCCCTGCTTGGGCCGGCATCGGACGCCTGGACCTGCGCCCCGCACGACTTCTATGCCATCTGCACCCGAAAGGCGGCCCCAAATGCCGCCTTCTGAGCCGGTGCTGAGCGTCGTCGTCCCCTGTTTCAATGAGGAAGCCGGAATCGCCGCCTGCCATGCGCGCCTGCGCGCCGCGCTCGCCGGGCTGAGCGCTCGCTCGGAAATCGTCTATGTCGACGACGGCTCCCGCGACGGCACCCTCGCCCAGCTCCGCGCCCTCCAAGCGCACGATGCACAGGTCGTCATCGTCCAGCTCGCGAGGAACTTCGGGCACCAGCTTGCGGTTTCCGCCGGTTTGGAGGTCGCCGCGGGCAGCGCTGTCGTCATCCTCGACGCCGATCTCCAGGACCCGCCGGAGCTCATCCCCGAGATGTGGAGGTTGTGGCTCGCGGGCGCGCATGTGGTCTACGGCGTTCGCTCGGCGCGCGCGGGCGAGTCCCCTTTCAAGATGTGGACGGCCAAGGCGTTTTACCGCGTGATCAACCGGCTTTCCGACGTGGAGATCCCGATCGATACGGGCGACTTCCGCCTGCTCGACCGGCGCGTGGTCGACGTGCTGCTGCGGATGCCGGAGCGCCACCGGTTGCTGCGGGCCATGTGCTCGTGGGCCGGCTTCACCCAGGTCGCGCTCCCTTACCAGCGGCAGGCGCGCTACGCCGGCACGACCAAATATCCGCTGGGGAAAATGCTCAACCTCGCGCTCGACGGCATCTTCTCCTTCTCGACCGTACCCCTGCGGATGCTCACGTTTCTCGGCTTCGGCGCGGCTTTTCTGGCCATGTTGGGCATTGTGTACGCGCTTGCGGTGCGCATGCTCACGCGGCACTGGGTGCAGGGCTGGGCCACTTTGTTTATCGGCATCCTGTTTCTCAGCGGGCTCCAGATGATCTCGCTCGGCATCATGGGCGAGTACCTCGGGCGCGTGTACACCGAGGTAAAGCAGCGGCCGCTTTACGTGATCGCGGACGTGCTTCGCAAGCGCGCGATCAGCGAAGATGCTTGAGCGCGTCCGCTCCGCCAGGGCTCGTCTTATCGACGCGCACGGCCGCGAGATAAGCGCCCCGCGCGCGGTCCGGCGCGTCCTGCGCGGCGAGCACCTGCCCCCAGTAGTCCAGCGCAGCCGCGGCGAGCGGCGGCGGCAATGCCCCGGTGCGCGCGGCCTGCTCCGCCCTAGGCCCCAGGAACGATAAATCCTCCTCGGCCTGCTGCTTGCGATGGAAGAAAAACGGCAGGTGCCAGGTAGTCAGCGCCCGCACAAACCGCGCTTCCAGGTCATTGGGGTCGGCGGCCACCGCGGAATCCATCGCACCAAGCCCTTCCACACTGAGCGTGTGCTTGCGCCAGAACGCCCAGGTCCGCCCTGCTTCCAGCATCTGTAGGCTGCCGCGGTACGCCTCGAGCGTAGCGTCGCGCGGATGTTCCCGTGCCAGATCGGCAAAGCGCCGCTTCGCTTCGTCCGTCGCCGCAGAGTCACCCTCCAGCCCCGCATAAAAGGCCGCGCGCGCCGCTGCCAGCTGATCTTCCCCGACGCGCGCCGTACCAGCCGCCGGGCCCGCTGCGAGCGAGGCAAGCGGCGTAATGCACCAGAGCGCCGCGAGCATAGCTGCCCCGCGCTTCATTCCATTAACCCAGGTCATAGGCTCTCTGCTTCCATAT
>CAXTVG010000181.1:0-5041 GCA_964247505.1 uncultured Acidobacteriaceae bacterium | reverse complement strand
TGTACGCGATCAGCACCAATGTAAGCCCGAGCCGGGATCGCGGGGACGATACTTTACAGAAAATCGCCGATGCGACGGGCGGCCGGGCCTATTATCCGAACCGCGTGGAAGATATGCCGGTGAGCGTTGGGCAGATACAGCAGGAACTGCGATCGCAGTACTCGCTGAGCTATAAGCCTGCGGATTTCGCGGCGAACGGAGCGTTCCGGACGATTTATTTGTTTTGCCTGGATCGTAAGTATCAGGTGCGTTCGAGGACGGGGTATTTCGCGCCGCGTCCGTAAGCGGCTCTGCTTTATGATCGGCCATTTTTCGGATAACAAGAATGGCCGCGTGCGTGAGGACCAGGACGTCTAGCGCGGGTCGAAAGCGCGGGTCCGCATTGGTTATCAGAAATGGCAGGACATAGGCTGCCGCGTAGACGAGGATCAGCTTGTCGATCTGTCTGAGCGGGCGCGTGAAAGCAAGCAGCACCAGCCACAGAGGCGTGCTTAGGCTTGTAAGTAGCTTGATGAGCCCGGCGCCAGTCCAGAGCGCGTGTACTTTGGTGTCGGGCCGCAGCAGTGTGGCCAGCTTGACGAGCGCAAGCCAGAGCCATTCAAAAGGGTGCGCGCTCATGAAGGCGAGAGCGAACCGGGTGTAGACCGGAACCAGGCTGAGTGAGTGGAAGTCAACCGCTGGGTAACCGTGGCCGGCCATTGCGGGCGGGATAGAAGGTTCGGCATTATAGTCGTGGATAAGTGCGAACTGAGTATGCGGGTTCGCGCCGGCGAAGAGGTTATAAGGGCCGTTCTGGGGAAGATAAAACCCGCCGTGGGCGCTTGTGTTGGCGGCGGCCAGGGTGAGCACCGCGAGCGCAGCCACGAGCGCGCCCCTAAGCCAGGCTGCTTTGCCGTAGCCAAGCCAAAGCGCGTATCCGATGGGCGCGGCCATCACTGCGAGATTAGGCCGCACGGCAAGGCCCAGCCCCCACACGATACCGAGCAGCGGCGGCACCCACTTACTGTGCCGCAAGGCCACGCAACTGAGGAAGAGCAGCGCAGAAAGCAGCAGAACCGTCGTCAGCGTATCCCAAAGCTTAGGTATGGAAGATAAGAGGTCGGGGTCAAGCAAGATAAGGGCGGTGGCGAGAGCCGCGCCGCGTGTGTTCGCCGACACTCGCAGAATGGTTGCAAAGGTAAGCGCGCCCAGTCCCAGGTACATGGCACATTGCAGGGCCACAACGCCCGACGGTCCGAAAGGCTTGTAAAGGAGTGCGCATAGGAAGGGATAAAAGCCCGGCAGAAAGGTAGAGGTAACGTGCCCGGATCGGAGACAGTCGAGGACGTTTAACGCAACATCTCCCTCTGAGTGGCTGAACGGGATGAAGTAAGCAGCAAGAACAGCGGCAAGGACAAGGAACACGCTGACGAACGCAACAACAAGTTTGTTGGGCATAGGTGCGGGGTGCCTTCCGTGCAAGAGTTTGCGGTGCCGATGGAGGCTTGCCCCCATGTGAGGCAAGCGGCTTGTTTGCACCGCTGAGGACCTTATAGGGGAACTGTTTCCAGGGCGCCCGGCCTTCTCGCAAGCCGGGAGACTACCTTCCTTTGTAGTCCTGGAACAAGTCGGGGAACTGCTTTTCGAGCGCGGAGATCTTAGGCCGGTCGCAAACCTCGATGTACGGGTTATCCGGGTTGTGCAGCGCATAGTCTTGGTGGTAGTCCTCGGCATTGTAAAAACCTTTGAGCGGGACGACTTGGGTCACGATCGGCTTAGGGAAAACGTGGGCGCGGTCGAGTTGGGAGATATAGGAGCTGCTGAGTTTTTGCTGTTCCGGGTTGGCGTAGAAGATAGCGGAGCGATAGGAAGAACCCACATCCGGACCCTGGCGGTTGAGCTCCGTAGGGTCGTGCGCGACAGCGAAGAACACTTGGAGCAGGCGTCCGTAAGTGATCTTAGAAGGATCGTAGACGACCTTTACTGACTCGGCGTGGCCGGTATTTTCCTGCGTGACCTGCCCGTAGGTGGCGGTAGAGGCAGACCCTCCCGCATAACCGGCGGCGGTGTCTGTAACTCCCTTGACACGCTCGAAGACGGACTGCGTGCCCCAAAAGCATCCACCCGCAAAGACCGCGGTTTCTGTGCCGGAGCGGTGGACGAGGGGCGCGTCGACGGCCGGCGCTGGGATAGATGTGTGATCGGCAGCGAGCGTGGCGGGCATGGACGCGCAAGCAAGTGCCGCGAAAAAGAGAACTTCGGAGAGCTTCATAGGGCAGGTAACTCCAGTGTTGGTTAGAGCGCTGTGGGAGCGAATGGTTTCTTAGGAAGCACCAAGCAGGGCGAGCAGGCCGGCTTCGTCGAGGATCGGAACCGCTAGCTGCTGCGCTTTGTCGAGCTTCGATCCTGCCTCCTCTCCGGCAACGACGTAGTTGGTTTTCTTGCTCACGGTCCCTGAAACTTTGCCTCCGGCGCTCTCGATCGCTGCCTTGGCCTGTTCGCGGGTAAGCGTGGGAAGGGTTCCGGTGAGGACGAAAGTGAGACCGGCGAGCTGGGCGGAGCGCACCCGTTTCGCCGCGGTGAACTGGAGGCCGGCTTCGCGCAGGTCCTCAACCAGCTTCCGATTGGACTCCTCGGAGAAGAACTCGCGTATGCTTTCAGAAACGCGGGGACCAACTTCGTTGACTTGCTCCAGATCCTCCTGCGAGGCCTCGATCAAGGCGTCCATGGACCCGAAGTGTTCGGCCAGCAGCTCCGCGGTGCGCTCGCCGACAAAGCGGATGCCGAGGCCGAAGAGAACGCGGGCGAGCGGCGCGGAGCGGGATTTGGCGATCTCGGCGAGCAGGGCGTCTGCGGTTTTCTTGCCGATGCGCTCGAGCGAAAGCAGCTGCGCCTCGGTGAGCCGGTAAATGCCGGCAACCGAGTGCACCAGGTTATGCCCGAGCAGCTGGGCGACCAGCGCTTCGCCCAGGCCTTCGATATTCATCACCCCGCGCGAGGCGAAGTGGAGCAGCGAGCCGGCGACGCGCGCGGGGCAGGTTGCGTTGACGCAGCGGTGGTCGGCTTCGCCCTCGGTGCGCTTGATGGCGGCACCGCAAACGGGGCAGTGCTCCGGGAAGTGGAACGCGCGTGTGCCTCGTGACTCGCCGGTTATCACTTCCACCACTTTGGGGATGACGTCGCCGCCGCGCTCGATCCGGACCCGGTCGCCGATGAGGAGGCCAAGGCGGGCGATCTCGTCGGCGTTGTGCAGCGTGGCGCGGGTGACGGTAATGCCGCCGATGGAAACCGGCCCAAGTACGGCGACCGGGGTGAGCTTGCCGGTGCGGCCTACCTGGATGCGGATGTCCTGGACCTCGGTGATGCCGAAGCGGGCGGCGAATTTGTAAGCCACGGCCCAGCGGGGGGCTTTGCCGGTAAAGCCGAGGCGGCGCTGGAGGGCTGTTTGGTCGACCTTGATGACCACGCCATCGATTTCGTAGCCGAGGGTGGAGCGATTGGCCTCAGCATTTCCAATAAAAGCGAGTAGCTGGTCGAGCCCGGTGAAGGCCTCGCGGTGGGGGTTGACGCGAAAACCCGCGGCAGTGAGGGCGTCGAGAGCCTCGGTTTGGGTCGGAAAGAGCGGGCCTCCTTCCGGAGTGAGGGCGAAGTAGGCGTAAAAGTCGAGGCGGCGCTGGGCGACGATGTTGGGCTCGAGGGTGCGGATGGTGCCGGCGGCGGCATTGCGGGGGTTGGCCGCGGGGGCTTGGCCGAGCGACTCGCGTTCTTCATTGAGCTTGAGGAAGCCGGAAATGGGCATGACCACCTCGCCGCGGACCTCGAACGACCCGGGAAGGTGGGCCTTTTCGAGGCGCTCGGGCGAGACGACCAGCGGGACCGAGCGAATCGTGCGGACATTCGTGGTGACGTCCTCGCCGACCGAACCGTCGCCGCGGGTGAGGCCGCGGAGGAGCCGGGTTTCCATGCGCTCACCCGGGCCGTAGTGCAGAGCCATGGACAAGCCGTCCAGTTTGTACTCGCAAACATAGCTGACGGCGGCGCTGGGCCCGGCGAGCTCGCGGACCCGGTCGGCCCAGGCGCGGAGCTCCTCTTCGGAGTTGACGTTGTCGAGAGAAAGCATGGGGCGGGAGTGGGGAACTTTGCTGAAGCCCTCAGCGGCTTTGCCCCCGACGCGCTGGGTGGGGGAGTCGTGGGTGATCCAGTCCGGGTGCGCGGCTTCAAGCGCCGTGAGCTCGCGCATGAGCGCGTCGTAGGCGAGGTCGTCGATTTCGGGAGTATCGAGTACGTAGTACAGGTGTTCGTGATGGCGCAGCTGGCCGCGTAGCGTTTCGAGGCGAGCTTGCGGGTCGGCTTGCGAGGGCATGGGGTCATTTTGCCATGCGAAGGAGTTCCGATTGCGGAATGGGCGCATGCGTGTGCCGAAATGGGATTCGGTTCGAAAGTCGGCGGATATTTTTCTGCGCTCGAGCGCCTGCCCGGTGCATTCTGGATATGTGGAACCGGTGACGCACTTTCTGACGGGGGCTTGCCTGGGGCGCTCGGGGTTCAATCGCAAGACCGCGTATGCCACGCTGGCCATGACACTCGCGGCAGAAGCGCCGGATATTGATGTGCTGTGGGGGGTCGGCGGCCCGGTGACAGGTTTTTGCCATCACCGCGGGGTGACGCACACGCTCCTTGGCGCGCCGGTGATGGCGCTGCTGGTGACTGGGGTTGTGTGGCTGCTGTCGCGGCTGCGGCGGCGGCCGCCTGCGCGGCCGGTGCGTTGGGGATGGGTGTGGCTGCTGGCGCTGGTAGCCGATGGGAGCCATCTGCTGCTGGACTACACCAACAACTATGGGCTGCGGCCGTTTTTTCCTTTCAATCAGCACTGGTATGCGGGGGACATCGAGTTTATCTTCGATCCGATCTTGTTCGGCTTTCTGCTGCTGGGGCTACTGATGCCGGCTCTGCTGGGCTTGGTGGAAGGCGAAATGCGCGGGCGGCGCCGGCCCCAGCTGCGGGGACGCGGGTGGGCTATCGCGGTGCTGGCCGGGGTGGGGGTTCTGTGGGGCGTGCGCAC
>CAXTVG010000180.1:0-5044 GCA_964247505.1 uncultured Acidobacteriaceae bacterium | reverse complement strand
GGCGAAGTGACCGGCTGCTTGTAGGCGATCACGGCCAGGGTTTCGAGCGCGGGCAGCGACAGCTTCATCGGCGGTTTCAGGCTTTTCGCGAACAGCCGCACGGCGTCGTGGTACTCGGGCTTGGTCGCGATCCGGTAGCCGCCCGCGATCTCGCGAATTTCCATCCCGCGGTCGCTCGCGTCGTACTCCGCCATCAATTTCGCAAGCACGCCCCGGATCGCCTCGCGCGCTTTGCGGTCGCGCAAGCGGGTTTCGCGCTTGCCGATGTCAAACTCGGGCTCTACGGCAGTATCCGGCTCGGGCTGTGTTTCCTGTTCTTCGAGTGCCGCATCGGCGAGCTCTAAGGCGGCAGCCGTTTCGCCCGCTTCCGTAACCTCCACCGGTGCGGCACTCGCCTCGGCGTGCCCGGAAGCACCCCCCAGCGCTTCCTCGCCAAACAGTCCCGCAAGCTGCGCGAGCGTTACTGGCTCCTCCGCCGCATAGATGACTGCCTCGATTTTGCCCCGCACGCTCATAAATCCATCGCCCTTACGCAGACGCGACAAAAACAAGCGCCCCGGATTATGGTACCGGAGCGCCGCGCGGGTGACTTCGAAACCCCGGAAAGGCTAGTGCAGAAACAGCCGGAACGCCCAGAAGAGGACCCCCGCCAGCAGCGCCGCGGCCGGCAGCGTCACCACCCAGGCCAGCACGATGTTGCGCACCGTCGACATCTGCAGGCCGCTTCCATTGGCCACCATGGTCCCGGCTACCGCCGAGCTCAGCACGTGCGTGGTCGAGACCGGCAGGTTGAACTGGCTGGCCATGATGATGGTGCCGGCGGCCACAAACTCCGCCGACGCGCCCTCAGCATAGGTCAGGTGCTGTTTGCCGATTTTGGAGCCGACGGTGATCACAATGCGCTTCCAGCCCACCATCGTTCCCAAGCCCAGCGCCAGGGCCACCGCGACCTTGACCCAGGTCGGGATGAACTTCGTGCTCTTGTTCAGGTTGCTCTCATAGTTGGCGATCACCGGGGCTTCCTGCGGGGTCCATTTCACCGCTTTTTGCTTGCCGATCTCGCGCAGCGACTCGCTCTGCAGATACATGTCATTGCGCACGTTGCGCTGCTGCGCGGCCGGCACGTTCGCAAGCGACTTGTACTGGAGCAGCTCCTGCTCAATCTGCCCGGACATCTGGTCCAGCCCGATCATCGTCTGCGGGGTGAACTTCTTGGTCCGCACATAGTCCAGCAGCGCCGTGCGGTCCGGGCCGCCCGCCTTGCCCGCAGCTGGGTCGGGAGCCTGCCCCGTGCCCGGGGCTGCCTGCGCTCCATTGCGCTGTGGCGCGGAAGCCATGGCGGGCGCCCCCGCGGGTGCGTGCGCGGCAAACACCCGCTGCGCCTGCTCGCTGACCGCCGAAAACGTCTGCACCTGGCTGAAGCCCATCGCGTGGTTCAGCGCGTAGGCGGTCGGCACCGTGCCGATCAGGATCAGCATGATCAGCCCCATGCCCTTCTGTCCGTCGTTGGAGCCATGGCCGAAGGAAACCCCCGTGCAGGTCAGGATCAACAAGCACCGGATCCAGAACGGCGGAGGCTCCTCACCCTTCGGCTCCCGGTAGAGCTCTGGTTTCTTGATCACCGCCTTCAGAATCAGCAGGCAGATCGCCGCCAGGCCGAACCCGATGAGCGGCGAAAAGAAAAGCGCCTTGAACACGCCGAACGCCGTCGACCAGTCCACGCCGCTGGTCCCGTTTTTGCCGCTGATGAACTGGTTCGCCAATCCCACGCCGATGATTGACCCAATGAGCGTGTGCGAGCTTGAAACCGGCAGCCCCAACCACCAGGTACTCAGGTTCCAGATGATGGCCGCGATCAGCAGCGAAAAAATCATCGCAAAGCCCGCGCCCGAGCCGACCTGCAGAATCAGCTCGACCGGCAGCAGCGAAACGATTGTGTACGCGACGCCGCCCGACGAGGTCATCACGCCGATGAAGTTCCACATGCCCGAGTACACGACCGCGATATGCGGCTCGAGCGTGTGGGTGTAGATGACCGTTGCGACGGCGTTGGCCGTGTCGTGGAACCCGTTGACAAACTCAAAGCCCAGCGCGATCAAGAGCGCGACGCCCAGCAGCACATAGGGCCAGACCGTGGGCTGCGGCGAGCGCGCCAGGTCGTGGATGATCTGCCCGGCCGCGTAGCCCAGGCCCCCCAGCAGGGCAACGCCGAAAACCACCATGCCGATCTTGCCCGGCCGCTGGTCCATCTTGCTGTGGAGCAGCGCGCGCGGATCGGTTGCGCCGTCGCCGCCGGTCTGTGTGGGTGGAAGGGGAACGGAAGTCTGGCTCATCTCAGGAAACCTCGCGGAATACTGCGACCGTACCATTCCCCGATGCGGGCACCATGAAACCCGCAGCTCCCGGCGATGAATTTCCGATGAATCCTCGCGGGCGGCGCACTTTCGTCACTGCGGCTCGCGCAAGTGCCCTTCGGTGAGCGCCTCAAAGCCTGCCTGCTTTTTGATAAAAACCTCGGCGAAGTTCGCATCCTGCCGCAGCAGGATAGCCTGGAGCCGGACCATCTCGAGCAGCGCTAAAAACGCGGAAATCAGCCCGCGCTCCGAACGGGTATTGGCCAGCAGGCGGCTCAGTGCAACCGGGCGGTCCTCCATCATCAGGCGCCGCCGCAGAAAATCGATCATCTGCGCCACGGTCGCCGTGTCCTCTTCCACGTTTAAGACCGGGCGGGTCCGCACGCGCTCCAGGATGTCGCGAAACACGCGCACCAGGTCGGGCACATCGGCCGCGATCTCACCCTGCACGTCGGTCTCGTTCAGAAAAGCCCGCAGTTGGGGCCTCGTCCAGGTCGCGGCTTCGATGCCCTGCTTTTGCAGCAGCATCTGGGCGGCATTCTTGAACCGCTCATGCTCAAGCAGCCGCTCCACCAACTCCATCCGGGGGTCTTCCGCGGCGTCGTCCGGGTTTTCACGAGGCTCGCGGGGCAGCAGCATGCGGCTCTTGATGTGGATCAACAGCGAGGCCGTGTAGATGAACTCACCCGCCGCGTCTACATCGGTTCCCTTTAGCCGCTCGACGTAGGCCAGGAACTGCGCGGTGATCCGCGCGATGGGGATGTCCCAAATGTCGATGTCCTGCTTGCGGATGAGGTCGAGCAGCAGGTCGAGCGGGCCGTCGTAAACCCGGCCCACGGTGACCGAAAACGGGAACAGATAGTCTGCTTCCGTGGTCCGGCGAGGCTTGCTTTTGGCCTGTTTTGGCTCAGCCGGAGCGTCGGCGCGGTTTGCTTCTTCGCGAGGCTCCGCCGAGGCTGCTTCTTGCTCCTGAGCAGTGGGCGCAGCCCGCTTTTCCGGCTCTGGATTTGAAGCATCGCTCACGAGCTCAATCCCATCGCCGCACGAACTGTCTGCATGGTCCGCTCGGCAGCCCCAGCCGCGCGAACATTGCCCGCCGCGAGAATCTCCGTCACCAGCTCCGGGTCCGCTTCATAGCGCGCGCGCCGCTCCTGCATGGGCGCGAGCTCGGCCACGATCGAGTCCGCCAGCCAGCCCTTGCACTCGATACAGCCGATGCCCGCCGTCGTGCAGCCCGCGTACACCTCCCCGAGCTTTTCCGCGGAAGAAAAAACCTTGTGGAGGTCGCCCACCGGGCACTTGTCCGGGTCGCCCGGGTCGGTGCGCCGGACGCGCGCCGGGTCCGTCACCATGGGCTTCAGCTTGCGGCGAATCTCCGGCTCCGGGTCGGAAAGCAGGATGTAGTTGCCGTAGCTCTTGGACATCTTGCGTCCGTCCGTGCCGGGAAGCTTCGGGGTGGGGGTGAGCAGGACCTGCGGCTCAATAAGCATGTCTTGTCTAGATACGGCATCGGGAGTCGCCGATAGCACATCTGGCAGTCTAACGATTCGACGTACAGGCACTTGCTGAGAAGCCGCTGACCGCGCATGCAACTGCATTTCTGGATTTGTCAGATAGTTAAACCGCCGCGCAATTTCGCGGGTAATCTCCACATGCGCGACCTGGTCCGCGCCCACGGGCACATGCAGCGACCCGCCGGGGACGCCGTACAGCAGGATGTCCGCGGATTGCAGCAGCGGGTAACCCAGAAATCCGTAAGTCGCCAGGTCCTTTTCCTGCAGATTCTCGATCTGGTCTTTATAGGTCGGCACCCGCTCCAGCCAGCTCAGGGGCGTAATCATCGACAGCGCCAAATGCAGCTCCGCATGCTGGCCCACCTTGCTTTGCACGAAAAGCGCGCACTTCTCCGGGTCCAGCCCGGCGGCTAGCCAGTCAACCGCCATGTTGCGGATGTTTTCGGGAATCGCGCCCGGATCGGCATAGTCCGTGGTGAGCGCGTGCCAGTCCGCGATGAAGAAAAAACACTCATACTCGTGCTGGAGCCGCACCCAGTTGTGCAACGCGCCCATGTAGTTGCCCAGGTGCAGCTTGCCCGTGGGGCGCATGCCGCTCAGGACGCGGCGGGTGGTGGGAGCGGCTTCGGGCACGGGACCTCGTACATGTGGAATCAGGAAGCCTTATTGTACGAAACCGGCTTTTGCGGCCCGCTACGAGGACAGCAGAATCTGGTTGATAAACGCGAGCGCCGGCCCAACGAACAGGTTCACCAGCCGCCCCCCGAATACAAACATAAGCAGCAGGCTGATAATGCCAAGCTGGTCGTAGACCGCCAGCAGGCGCGTGGGCAGCAGGTGCCGGATCAGGTGCGAGCCGTCCAGCGGCGGCAGCGGCAGCAGGTTGAAAAACGCCAAAAACAGGTTGAGCGTCAGGCCCATGTAGAGCAGGATCACAGCCGGAAACAGCGCCGGAGCGGCTCCCATCAGGCCCGGGTCGAAGCCGCCGAAAGCAAGCCCGCGCACCAGGCCTTGGGCCACGGGCGAGGTCTTCGCAAGCGCGAGGAGCGCAACCGTGCAAACCACTGAGATCAGCAGATTGCTGAGGGGGCCTGCGAGCGTGGTGAGCACGTCGCCCCGCACGTAATTGCGGAAGTTGCGCGTGTTCACAGGCGTCGGCCGCGCCCAGCCGATCAG
>CAXTVG010000179.1:0-5047 GCA_964247505.1 uncultured Acidobacteriaceae bacterium | reverse complement strand
CTGTCCGGGGTACCGCGCGGTCTGGAACAGCGAGTCGCGCGCGTGGTCGTTACGGCCAGTGCGGAGGGGGTCATCCACTCGCTCGCGATTGAGGAAGTCGATGGGGCGCGGAACCTTTTCCGGTTTTCGGACGAGCAGGACAACGCTCCAGCGCCCGCGAACGCGTTTGTGTTTACCCCGCCGCCGGGGACGCACATCGTGAACGGGATGCCGCCCATGTAGGCTCATGGCTCGTTAGCTTTGTACAAAGCCGAGCGTATGCTGGCCTCATGCGATTCTTATCTGTGCTTCTGCTTTCGCTGCCGCTCGCCGCCATGGCGCAGAAAACCACACCCTGGCAGCTGGAGCCGAGCGAAACCACGGCCGACCTGCGCGGGGTGCACGCGGTGGGCAGCGGGGTGGTGTGGGCTTCGGGGACGAACGGGACGGTGCTGCGCTCGCAGGATTCGGGCTTTGAATGGCAGAACTGCGCAACCCCGCCGGGAGCGGAAAAGTTGGATTTTCGCGCGATCTGGGCCTGGGACGACCAGACCGCTGTCGTGATGTCGAGCGGGACGGGGGCGCTGTCACGGGTGTACAAGACGACGGACGGCTGCGCGCACTGGACACTCGTGTTTACCAACCCTGACAAGGACGGCTTCTGGGATGCGATGGTGTTCCAGAACCGCCAGATTGGCTCGCTTCTTGGGGATCCGGTCAACGGCCGCTTTCAGTTTCTTCACACGGCCGATGGAGGCCGCACCTGGAAGGAGTCAGGCGGCAATGGCCTCGAGGCAAAGCCGGGGGCGACAGGAGCTTTTGCGGCCAGCAACTCTTCCCTGCTTGCAGGAGCCAGGGAACAGACAATGTTTGCCACTGGCGGCGCACTTCTGTATTCCGAATCGACGCTGGTGCACTTTGCCGTGGGCAGCACGCATCCGGCCCTCACGCGTCAACACCCGGACTCCATTCAGACGCAGTGGATGGTAACAGCCTTACCGCTCGCGAAGGGCAACTCCACTTCCGGTGTTTTTTCTCTCGGGATTCGAAGCTCTGAGAATGGCGGCGCAACCTTGGTCGCGGTAGGCGGCGACTATGGAAAGCCCGAAGAGCGCGGCGGCACAGCGGCGTGGTCCTCCGATAATGGGGCACATTGGACCGTACCGGCTACCTTGCCCGGCGGCTACCGCTCAGCCGTCGCCTGGGACGCGGACCTGAAACTCTGGATCGCGGCCGGCCCGAACGGGTCGGACATCTCGCGCGACGACGGACGTACCTGGCAGCCGCTGGAACACGCCCCCGCGGACACGCCCAAGGGCGGCGAGTGGAACGCCCTCAGCCTGCCCTGGGCGGTCGGCCCGCATGGGCGCATTGGCAAGCTGAACCCGGAAGCGTTACGCAAGTGATCTGAAATAGGACGCGAGCGAGGATTGCGGTTGACGCGGGTGCGGCTGGGAGAGAAACTAGGCAGGTAAGAAAACCGGAGCCTTCGCGGCTAGGCTTGGGCCCCGGGTTGTAAGCGTGGTGCTCTGCTATCTGCCGGAAAGATGATCGAGGAACAGCAGTTCGATCACGATCCGCAGAACAGCAGCCACCACTCGGGCGCGTAGTTCAATATCGCGCCAGTAGGATCTAGGCATTCTTTTAAGGGTCATGCCCGGGTCTCCTTTCTACACAAAGCCCACGTTGCAACGTGGGCTTTGTGCTGTTTGTGGGTGAGGGGTCCCACTTGCATGAGGGTAGGCGAGATTCGCCATTCCGCCTTCGGTACCGCGGTAACCGGCGAGCCGGATTCGCGCGGCATCCGTCTATAGAGCAGGCCTGATACCCTAGCCAAAACACAAAGAAACAGGAGCGAACCCCGGGCGGAGCGCCGGGCGGCAAGAGCGAATGGCAGAGTTTGTTGTAAAACTGGCGGACGAACGCGGGCGCATGCAGGAGCAGGTCCAGGTCGCGGCCTCGGCCGATGAGCTGCGCCTGCGCTACACCCAGGCCGGCTACCAGGTCATGTCGGTCAAGGCCAAGGGCGGCGTGGGCGCGCGGCGCAAGGCCAAGCTCGAAACGTTTCTGATCTTTAACCAGCAGTTCCTCACGCTTATCCGCGCCGGGTTGCCGATCCTGGGCTCGCTCGAGATGCTGGCCAAGAGCCAGAAAAACCCAACCTTCGCCGCCCAACTCCAGAACGTTTCCGAACGGGTACGGCAGGGCGAGTCGGTTTCCGCCGCGTTCGACGCCCAGGGCGGCTTTCCGCTCATCTATACGGTCACGCTGCTCGCCGGCGAGCGCTCCGGCAATCTCGAGGAAGTCCTGAGCCGGTATCTCGCATTCCAGCGCATCTCGCTCACCTTCCGCAAAAAGCTGCAAGCCTCGCTCATCTACCCGACGCTGTTGATCCTGCTCGTGTTCGGGCTGTTTATCTTCCTCATTACGTTTGTGGTCCCGCAGTTTGCCACGTTGTACGACCAGGTCGGGACCAAGCTGCCTGGGATCACCTTGGACCTGCTGGCATTCGGCAAGGCCGCGCAGCATTACTTCTTTTATGTCGCGCCGGTGGTGCTTCTGCTCGGGTATCTCGCCTTTCGCTGGAGCCGGACGACCAAGGGCGCGGATACCATCGACGGCATCCGGATCAAACTGCCGGTTTTCGGCTCGATCTGGCTCAAATACCAGGTCGCGCTGTTCGCCCGCACGCTCTCGACTCTGCTCACGGGCGGCCTGCCGCTGGTGCCGTCGCTCGAAACCGCGGCCCGCTCCATCTCGTCTTCCCGTATCTCAAAGTCGGTTTTCACCTCTGTCACCAGCGTGCGCGAAGGCAAGGGGCTCTCAACCAGCCTGAACAAAACCGGCGTCTTCCCTGCATTGTCGACCGAAATGATCGAGGTCGGGGAGTCCACCGGCGCTCTCCCGCAAATGCTCAACTCAGTCGCTGAGTTCTTCGAGGAAGACGTGCAAACCGCGCTCACCGCCTCGCTCGCGCTGATCGAGCCAGCCATCCTGATCGTCATGGGCGTGGTCGTCGTCGTGATCCTCATCGCCCTGTACCTCCCCATCTTCTCGCTTGGAAACGCAAGTAACTTCCAGCAGCACCAATAAGCGCCGAACGCGCTAAAGTAGTTCCGGATACCCCCAAATGGCAGAAGCCGCTGTACTTCCGATTCCCGTAGAGCTCGACGAGCAGATGCACGCGCAGATGCTGGCGCGGCGCTATCGCTGCGAGTTTGTCGACCTGAAAAACTTCCGCATCCAGCACGACCTGTTCCGCTCGGTGCCGGTTGACATGATGTTTCGCTACAACTTCGTGCCCATCGAGCAGATGGAGGACCGGCTCGCCATCGCGGTCTCGGACCCCAGCCGCCTGATGGTGCTCGACGAAATTTCGAGCCTGCTCGGTCAGCGCCTGGTCACCAAAGTTGCAACGCTTTCGCAGATCAACGAGCTGCTCAAGAAAACCGAGCAATCGCAGCGCGTGCTCGACGAGGCGACCGAGGGCTTGACCTTCGACGTCATCTCGGTGAACGACCAGGACGACGAGTCGATCACGATCGAGAAGCTGACCTCGGAAGAGGACATCAGCCCGATCATCCGGCTCGTGGACACGACCATCTTCACGGCACTCGAGCGGCGCGCGTCCGATATTCACCTGGAAACCTACGACGACCAGCTGCTGGTCAAGTACCGCATCGACGGCGTGCTCCACCCGGCCATGGCGCCCATCGCGCGCGAGCACCACCAGACCATCCTGTCGCGTATCAAGGTCATGAGCGAGCTCGACATCGCTGAGCGCCGCGTTCCGCAGGACGGGCGTTTTCGCGTGCGCTACAAGGGCCGGCTCATCGATTTCCGCGTGTCCATCATGCCGACGGTGCACGGGGAAAATGCCGTTCTCCGTGTGCTCGACAAAGAATCGATGTCCGAGAAGTTCCGCTCGCTCACGCTCGACGTGGTCGGCTTCGGCGAGGACGATCTGCGGCGTTTCCGACGCTACATCCGCGAGCCGTACGGGATGGTGCTGGTGACCGGTCCGACCGGCTCGGGCAAAACGACCACGCTGTATGCCGCGCTGAACGAAATCAAGTCCGACGAGGACAAGATCATCACCATCGAAGACCCGGTCGAGTACCAGATCCGCGGCATTACGCAAATCCCGGTCAACGAGAAAAAAGGCCTCACCTTCGCGCGCGGCCTGCGCTCCATCCTGCGCCACGACCCGGACAAGATTCTGGTCGGCGAAATCCGCGACCAGGAAACCGCGCAGATCGCGATCAATTCCGCGCTGACCGGCCATCTGGTCTTCACCACCGTCCACGCGAACAATGTCGTCGACGTGCTAGGGCGCTTCCTGAACATGGGCGTTGAGGCTTACAACTTTGTGTCCGCGCTCAACTGCATCCTGGCCCAGCGGCTGGTGCGCATGATTTGCGAGCATTGCATTTACTCAACCACCTACTCGGACGCAGAGCTCGACCTGTCGGGACTGGACCCGGCGGAGTGGCGCGGTTTTGAGTTCAAGGACGGCCGTGGCTGCATCGAGTGCGGCGGGACCGGGTACCGAGGGCGTACCGCGATTCATGAGCTTCTCGATCTGACTGACCCGATCCGCGAAATGATTCTTGAGAAGAAGCCGGCCTCCGAGGTCCGCAAGCTGGCGCAGGCGGAAGGCATGCAGTTCCTGCGCGAGTCGGCGCTGGATCGCGTCCGGCGCGGGCTGACAACCTTGAAAGAGATCAACAAAGTGACGTTCATCGAGGCGGGACGGTAGTGCGCTTCCTTTTGAAACAACAAAACCGCCTGCGCGGCTGGCGGCCACTTCGTGGCGGGTATTCGTTTTGCACTCCGGGTGGTCGAGGGAGCACAGCCGATGATTGAGAAATTGCCTCTCCTTTTCCCCGGCATCAACCTGCGCCCGGCGCTGGCTTGCGAAATCTCGCCCTACGGCGTGCTCGCGGCGCGGCAGGACCCGGCGTCCGGCCTGCTAACCCAGTTCGCGCCGCTTTCGCACGCAGCGCTCCAGCCCGGCTGGCGGGCGGCGAACCTCCTAGACCGCCCAGCCGTGGTCGCGGCGGTGCGC
>CAXTVG010000178.1:0-5055 GCA_964247505.1 uncultured Acidobacteriaceae bacterium | reverse complement strand
GCGAGCGATCAGGCGTGCAGCGCGGCTGCGGGCACCGGCTGGGTGCAGAACGAGCAGCGGGTGGCTGCGATGGGGATCGCGCTGAGGCACTCCGGGCAGGGCTTTGTCGTCAGGGCCGCGGTTGGGTTTTCGTGGTGGAGGCGCTTCATGAGCGTGTTCAGCGGCAGAACGACGAGGAAATAGACCGAAGCGGCGATGAGCAGAAAACTGATGGTGGCGTTGATGAAATTGCCGTAAGCGATGTGGCCGCCGTGCACGTTCACGAACAGGTAGGAAAAGTCGGGCTGCTTAACCGTGGCGGCAATGAGCGGATTGATGATGTCCTTGACCAGCGAGTTGACGATGTTGGTAAAGGCGGCACCGATGACCACGGCGACGGCGAGATCGACCACATTGCCGCGGAGGATGAAATCACGAAAACCTTTGAACATGGGGAACGCTCCTGGGGTGCGGCTTTCATTTGGAGCGCGCTGTAGGGCCCGCGCGCTGCTCGCAAGCAATGTAGCGCCCGTGCCGGAAGAGGGCAAGCGAAAGTTAGTGATTGTTGGTGTGGAGCGACTGGAACTGCTTTTGCACGGCGACGCACGGCTTGCGGTATTGCGCGACGAAGTGGGCCGACAGGAAAAAGGCCAATGCCGCGAGGATAGCGGCGCTGCCCGCGATGTAGGCGGGTTCACGCGCGGCGCGTGCCGACGCAAGGGCGCGGAAGGCGAACACGAGCAGGGTGGCGGCGCAGACGGCCAGCGCCGTGAGCTGAGGCAGTTGCTCACAAAATACAGCGGCCCGCGCCGGCCAGGTGAGAAAAACGACCGCGCCCGCGAGCAGCGCGGCGAGCACGAGCAGGGCCGCGTGGGGAACCCTTCGGCGGGTGCGCATGGCGGGCACTGCCGGGCGGCGAGCGCGCTTCACACCAGTTGGGGCGTGTTGGACGCCGCTTCGATGGCGAGGATGGCTTCGCGCGTGGGCGAGGGGATCGCGCCGCGCTCGGTGATGATGGCGGTGATGTACTTGGCCGGGGTGACGTCGAAGGCGGGGTTTTCAATCTCTACGTTGTGCGGGGTTTGCTGGCGGCCGCCGTGATGGGTGACCTCGCGGGCGTCGCGCTGTTCGATGACGATTTCGTCGCCCGTGGGCGTCGCGGTGTCGACGGTGGACCAGGGGGCGGCGACGTAGAAGGGTATGCCGTGTTCTTTCGCAAGGATGGCGACGCCGTAAGTGCCGATTTTGTTCGCGGTGTCGCCGTTGGCAGCGATGCGGTCGGCACCGACGATGACGGCCTGGATTTTGCCTTGGCGCATGAGCGTGGCGGCCATGTTGTCGCAGAGGACGGTGGTGGGGATGCCGTCGTGCATCATCTCCCACGCGGTGAGGCGCGCGCCCTGGAGAAAGGGGCGGGTTTCATCGGCGTACACGCGGAGAACGGCACCGTCCGCGACGGCGGAGCGGATGACGCCGAGGGCGGTGCCGTAGCCGCAGGTGGCGAGCGCGCCGGCGTTGCAGTGAGTCAGGACGCCGCCTTGCTTCGGGAGCAGGGGAGCGCCGTGCGCGCCCATGGTCTTGCAGGCTGCGATGTCCTCGGTGTACATGGTTTGCGCTTCCCGCGTCAGGCCCTCGCGGATGGTCTGGACCGTGGCGTATGGTTCTGCCGCGAGAGTTTCAAAGCGCTCGCGCATGCGGGCGATGGCCCAGAATAGGTTCACAGCGGTGGGGCGGGTTGCGGCGAGGGTTTGGCAGATTTGTTCGAACTCGGGGCGGAGTTCGGCGACGGTCTTCGCGCGGCTGGTTTCAACCCCGAGAGCCACGCCCATGGCGGCGGAAACGCCGATGGCGGGCGCGCCGCGGACGACCATGGTGGTGATGACGTCGGCTACTTGCCGGTAGGTTGTCGCGAGGACGTAGGTTTCCTCAAGCGGCAGCTTGGTTTGGTCCAGGAAGCGGACGCCGGAGGGGGTCCATTCGAGCGTGGGGATCATGCTCCTAGTGTAACGGTGTGCGCCCGCGCGAGCCTATACTGGGGCGGTGCTGGCTCCTCTCAGGTTTGTGTGGAACGCGACGTGCGGGCACCGGCTGCGGCCGTGGAGGAGCCCCTATGTGCGGTGGCGCATTGAAACCTACTCGGGGATACACGCGGAAACGATGACGGGGCGGGATGTGGTGGGTTTCTGCTGGCGGGAGCGGGGGCAGCTGTTCCGGTTTTTGCGCTGGACGGCGGAGATGGATACGCTGGGCGCGCGGCGGCTGCGGGATGAGAATGATGTGGGCTAGGGCGGCGCGGACAGGTCTGCGCGGACCCGCGTCTCAAAATCGAGACGTGGGGCACCCGTGTTCGCTTCCAAATCGAAAATTGATGTGCTCGCTTGCAGCACTATGCATTGCGCTGCCGAGCGGGTGGGCGTGGGGGCAAAGCGTGCCCGCGCCGACGCCTGAGCAAACTCCAACTTTGCGGGTGAATACCAACCTGGTGCTGGTGCCGACATTGGTGGAGGGTGCGAAGGGTGAGGTGGTGTACGGGTTGGGCGCGGATGCTTTCTCGCTCACCGATAATGGCGTGCCACAGAAGATTCACGTGGACGATGACCTGGATACGACGCCGGTTTCGTTGGTGGTGTGCCTTGAGAAAGGCCGGACGAGCGCGCTCCAGTTTGAGAAGTTCGCGCGGCTGGCGCCATTGCTAAACCTGTTCCTCGGCAATGGAAACGGGGAAGTGACGCTGGTTGAGTTCGATTCGCAAATCGAGTCGCGCGAGGTGTGGACGCGCGATACGGACCTGATCCAGGGCGACCTGAACGAGCTGCAGCCGGGGGACGGCGGCGCGGCGTTGCTGGACGCGGCGGGCTACTCGCTGGATCTGCTGGAAGCGCGTCCGCCGGAGCGGCGCCGCATTTTGCTGCTGCTGAGCGAGTCGCGCGACCACGGAAGCAAGCGCGTCTCCGCGCCGGAGCTGGTCGAGCGCATCGGCACCAGTAACACGCTGGTGCTGAGCCTGACCTGGTCGCCGGTAAAAGCGGAGTTTCTGGATGAGCTGGTCAATCCCGGTTCCGGCGGGTTGGTTCCGCTCATCATGCTGGCGGCGAACGCGATGAAGCAGAACGCGGCGAAGTCACTCGCGGTGATGAGCGGGGGCGAGGCGATGAGCTTCACCAGAGAGCGGGCATTTGAGGAGCGCGTGTCGGAGATGGCAAGCCATGCGCGGAATCGCTATATGTTGAGCTTTCGCCCTTCCGACTTGACCCCGGGGCTGCACCGTTTGGAAGTGAAGCTCAAGGGCGACCTGCCGGCGCGGGTGGTGGCGCGGACCGATTACTGGGCTGTACCGCCTGTTCAAGAAAAGCCTTGATCGAGGCAGTATGCCCTTTGGATGGGACCGGCGGGTGTAAAACAAAGGTACAGAGGGGCGAAGGAGGATTCGTGGGAGTCGTCGCTGAGATTCGGGAAGTTATTCAGGATCTGGTCGCGCCTGAGTTGAAGGAACTCGGCGCGAAGCTGGAGACGCTGGCCCAGAGCCAGCGCGAACGGCTGGACGCGCTGGCTCAAAATCAGAGCGCGATGAAAACGGAGCTGCTTCAGGCAATCGTTCAATCGGAAGAGCGCCTTATGCTGACCATGAAGGTAGCCCTCTTGTCGCAGCAGAATGAGCAGCTGCAGAAGAAAGTGAATGAGCTGCAAGGTGCGGCCCACTAGCAGCGCGGGAAGGTTAAAGAAGATGGGTGAACAAGCGAGGTTGCACGCAGCGGATGGGCACGAGTTCGACGCCTACGTGGCCGCGCCGGAAGGGACCCCTCGGGCGGCGATCGTGGTTGTCCAGGAGGCTTTCGGCGTTAATCATCACATCCGCTCTGTGGCTGACCGGCTGGCGCGGGAAGGCTACCTGGCGGTCGCGCCGGCATTGTTCGACCGCTACGAGCGCGGGTTTGAGGCGGCGTACGACGAAGCGGGCATGGCAAAAGCGATGGCGCTGCTGCCGAAGCTGAGCATGGACTGGACCGCGGCCGACACGCTGGCCGCGGTCGAGTACGCGCGCGACGAGTACAAGACCGAGGTCGGGATCGTCGGCTTTTGCCTGGGCGGCAGCGTGGCCTGGATGGCCGCTGCGAACATGCCGGTGAGCGTGGCGGTGGGCTACTACGGCGGGATGATCGCAAAGTTCAAGGACGCGCAGCTAAAGGCGCCGGTGATGCTGCACTTCGGCGCGGACGACGCGCACATACCCATGAGCGACGTGGAAGCAATCCGGGCGGCCCACCCAGAGGTTCCGGTCTATGTGTACGAGGGCGCGGGGCACGGCTTCAACTGCGACGAGCGCGCGAGCTACAACGAGGCGGCGGCGAAGCAGGCCTGGGCGCGGACGCTCGCGTTTCTGGGCGAGCACCTGAGCGGACGGCTGGACAATACAGGCAAGTGACCCGGCCCGAGTTGCAGGAAGCCGCTCTGGTGAAGCGATGCTGACGAACGCGAGTGACTGAGAGCAGCGCTGAGCGCGGCTGAAGCACCGGCGGAAAACCGAAAACACTGGAGCCAGTTTTCTCGCGTCCTTGTGCATCGTGGGCGCATCTAGTGCTCGGGTGCTCTGCCGTGAGCGGGGGAGCCCGGGAGTGTGCATGGCGGGGCAGTATGACGCGAGTTGGAAGCCGAAGGTTAACCCATGGCTGATTGCCGCGACGGTAGCGTTGGCGGCGTTTATGGAGGTGCTCGATACCTCCATTGCCAACGTGGCGCTCCCGTATATCGCGGGTTCGCTGGGCGCGAGCAACGACGAAAGCACCTGGGTGCTGACCTCGTACCTGGTGGCGAACGCGATCGTGCTGCCGTTGGGCGGTTGGGCATCGAGCGTTTTGGGGCGCAAGCGCTTCTTTATGACCTGCATCGTGATCTTCACGGTGTCGTCGTTTCTGTGCGGGCTGGCACCCTCGCTGCTGTTTCTGCTGCTGTTCCGGGTGTTTCAGGGCGCGGGGGGCGGAGGATTGCAGCCGATGGCGCAGGCTATCATGGCCGACTCGTTTGAGCCTCGATTGCGGGGACTCGCGTTTGCCTTGTATGGGCTGGTCGCGGTGCTCG
>CAXTVG010000177.1:0-5059 GCA_964247505.1 uncultured Acidobacteriaceae bacterium | reverse complement strand
CGTTGCGCCCGAGCAGCCGCTCCGGCAGCCCGGGAAGCTGGAACGCGAGCGTGTACCAGGAGCGCAGCGCCTGCCCGGGCCGCCCGAGGCTGCGCGCGAAGCACGCCGGATGCGGCACGTTGATAATCACAAGTCGAGCCAGCGGCCGCAGCTTGCGCGCCGCGAAGCACCAGGCGACGATGCCGCCCCAGTCATGCCCGAGCAGGACGACCTCGCGCGCGCCGGACGCGTCGATCAGGCCCGCGACATCGTCCATCAGGTGCTCGATCGCATAGGCCTGCATGTCGGGGGGACGGCTCGACTGGCCATAGCCGCGCTGGTTCGGCGCCCACACCCGGTAGCCCCTCCCGGCCAGCGCGAACATCTGCTCGCGCCAGCTTAGGGCCACCTCGGGGAAGCCGTGGAGACACAGGGCAAGCCGGTCGCCCTCACCGCACATGAGAACCTCGAAGCGCAGCCCGTTGGCTTCCACGAACCCGGTGCGGAGTTCGGGCGTTGGCATGGGAACCCTACTGCTCCTGCCGTACACCGTCCGCGGCGTGGCAGATAAAAACGTCGGGCTTAATGCCGGTTTTCACCTGATAGGCCGACGCCACTGCGGTCACAAACGCAGGTACATGCTCCTGCTCGACTAAGTTGACGGTGCAGCCGCCGAAGCCCCCGCCGGTGAGCCGCGCGCCGACCAAGCCGGGCTGTTTGTTTGCGAGCTCCACCATCAGGTCCGCCTCCGGGCAGCTGGCCTCGAAATCATCGCGGTAGCTGGCATGCGCCTCGGCCATCAGCTTGCCCAACTCCTTCAGGTCGCCGCGCTCGAGCGCCGCCGCGGCAGCCTCGGCGCGCAGGCTGTCGGTGATGATGTGGCGCGCGCGCTTGAGCACGTTGAGGGGCATTTCGCGGCCCCACTGCTCCAGGTCCTGCGGCGTGGCATCGCGCAGCAGCTGGATCTCCGGCCGGTGCGAGCGCAGAATTGCCGTGGCCTGCTCGACCTCCGCGCGCCGCGTGTTGTATTCGCCTCCGGCGTGGGAGTGCTTGACCATGGTGTTGCAGATAACCAGGTTGATCGTAGGCGGGATAGGTGCGAGCTTCGAGGCGAGCGAGCGGCAGTCCAGCAGCAGGGCGTGGTCGCGCTTGCCGCAGCAGGCGATGAACTGGTCCATGATGCCGGTGTTCGCGCCTACGTAGTTGTTCTCGGCCTTTTGCGCGAGCTTGGCCATCTCGGGCTTGGGCATGGTGGTTTGCGCGGCTGCCAGCAGCGCGGCAAGCGTCGCAACCTCGATCGAAGCCGAAGAGCTCAAGCCCGCGCCGATGGGGACGTCGCCGTAAAGGGAAAGCGAAAACGCCGGAACCTCCGTTCCCTGCGCGCGCAGCATCTGGAGCACACCGAGCGGGTAGTCGCTCCAGTGTCCGCTGCCCTTCGCGGGGATCGCGTCGAGCTGGTGCTCGACCGTTTCGTCGAAGTTGGCGGAATGGATCGAGACCGCTCCGTCGGTGCGCGGGCTGATCGCGGCGACGGTTGCGAAATCAATGGCAGCGGGCATTACAAAGCCGCCCGCATAGTCGGTGTGCTCGCCGATAAGGTTGACGCGTCCGGGCGCGGAATACACGCCGATAGCGGCCGCCCCAAACAAGCGCCCGTGTGTTTCCGCCAGTTTTTGTGCTTCTGCGCGCGTGTCCAATGCTCTACCTTTCTTCCGCCTTGCTGATCTCGAGCCGCAGGCTCCAGCGCTTTTCCTCACCCGGCTCCAGCCAGGAACCGCCCCCGTGCCCGAGTGACTCGGCAAGCGAGTCGACCGGCAGGTTGCAGGGCTCGAGCGCGACCGCGTAGCCCTTCTTGGCTTTGGGGTCGCTGGGCCAGCCGCCGTAACAAAGCCACAGGCCCAGAACGGGGGCATCCTGCGGGTCAAAGTGCAGAGTCAGGAGGGTGCGCAGGGTTTTCCGCTCCAGCGCCACCCAGCCCTCCGGCGGCGCAGGTATGGCCAGCTTGTCGGCAACCCCTGCATCCATATCCAGCGCGAGCGAGAGGTCCAGCGGCTCGCTGTCGAGCGCGTTCTTCGTCACCGGCCAGGGGTGCTTGCTGCCCGCCGGGCCCAGGCGGCCGTTCGCTGACGACAGCGCGGTCACTTCCCTGACAGAGTCCGGCAGGTGAATGCGGTCAAAAGGGTACACCGCAAAAAGCGGGTGCGCCGACCAGCCATACGGTACGCGCGCGTCATTTTTGTTGCGCACCGCGTAATCGAGGTGCAGCGTGCCGCCCTCAAGCCGCATTCCGCGCTCGAACGCAAGCGGCAGGCTGGTCCCATCGGCGTGCATGCGCAGAGTGGTATCCGAGGCTTCGTCGACCGTGAACGGCAGCCGCCAAAAGTCGCCGTGATCTTCAATGTTGGCCGTTTGCCCCTCGCCCCAGCCGACTGTGCAGGGGCCGACGGAGGGCAGGCACTCATCCCAACCGCTCGCGTCCGCCTGGTCGAACGGCATATCCGGGCTGCGCTGGGCGTAGGGCTTCAGCGGCGATTGCAGCAGCTCGCCCCCCTCACCTTTCAGCGCAAGCGCGCTAACCTTGCCGCCGAGCGCGGGCAGCACCTCCACGCGCAGCCGCTCGTTCGCGAGAACGCGACGATCCCAGTCGTTCGTTTCACCTAGGCCGTGCTGGAGTTCTTCAGCCATGGACCACGCCCTCCCGAGAACGTTTACGCGCCCCACCAGCATAGCCCAGGTGGTGCGCCTTGCGGCGCTGCGCCACAGCCAAACGTTTGTCGAAGCGGGGTGAAATTGTTTTCTGGAAAGCGTTGACAGGCGGGAAATGAGAACGCTACCTTGGTGGGCCTTGGAAGGGTTCACAAAACATAACCACCTTCCGCGTCGACCAAAGACACATCGCCCCACTTTTGCCAGTGAGAAAGCAGCGTGCCGCATGTTTCGAGTGCCCCAGCGCTTCCGTTTACCCGCCCTTTCTGTTGCAGCCGTCCTCGTAGCCGCGCCCGCCTGGGCGCAGGTGGACCAGGGCGGTGTCACCGGCACCATCCGCGATCCTAGCGGCGCGGGCGTGCCCAACGCCAAGGTGTCCATCAAGAACACGGCCACGGGCTTTGAAGTCACGGTAACCACCGACGGCAGCGGCAACTACACCGCACGCCCTTTAAAGATCGGCACGTACACGGTAAAAGTCCAGGCAAACGGCTTTGCGGCCGCCACCCAGGACAACGTGCAGGTGAACGTATCGACAGACACCACCGCGGACGTGCAGGTAGGCGTTGAAGGAACCCAGCAGAGTGTCGTCGTAACCTCGGCGCCGCCCTCGCTGCAAACCGAGGAAGCCTCGACCGGCCAGGTGGTTTCCTCTAAAACCATCAACGACACCCCGCTGAACGGGCGCAATTTCACCTTCATCGCCCAGCTTTCGGCCGGCGTCTCGCCTTCGGAGCAGGGCTCGCGCGGCGCGGCCAAGGGTGACTTCTCCGCGAATGGGCAGCGTTCCGAGCAGAACAACTTCATCCTGGACGGGGTAGACAACAACGCGAGCCTGGTCGACTTCCTCAACGGTGCCAGCTTCGTCATCAAGCCGCCGCCGGACGCGCTTCAAGAGTTTAAAGTGCAGACCGGCGACTACACCGCGGAGCTGGGCCACTCAGCCGGCGCGGTGCTCAACGTCGCGACCAAGAGCGGCGGCAACAGCTTCCACGGCGACCTGTGGGAGTACTTCCGCAACGACGTGCTGAACGCGCGCGATTACTTCCAAAATGTAGTTCCAAAGTACCGGCAGAACCAGTTCGGCGCGACGCTGGGCGGTCCGATCATCAAGGACCGTCTCTTTTTCTTCGGCGATGCGGAGGCGAACCGGATCATCTTCGGGCAGACCGGCATTTACACGGTGCCGACGCTGGCCGAGCGCAACGGCGACTTTTCCGACCTGCTGAACGGCAGCGCGAACGGCCGCGGGCAGCCGGTGACGCTGTACCAGCCAGGCGGCCCCACGCACGCCGACCCGGCCAACGCCAACAGCCCTATCGTCGCAAACAATTACCTGAACTGCAACGGGGCCAACAACGTCATCTGCCCGGCGCAGTTGAACCCGGTCGCGCGGGGAATCCTGAACGCCTATCCGCAGCCGAACCGCGGCGGCCCGGCCAACACCATCAACAACTACACCTTCCAGGGCAGCGCCAGCGACAACACCACCCAGTACGACGGGCGCCTGGACTACAACGCGAGCCAGCACGACCAGATGTTCGCGCGCTACAGCTATACCAACGAGCCGGTTTCGTTTGTCGCCCCGCTCGGTATCCTCGACGGCGGCAGCTTCGGCGGCAGCGGCAACACCGTGACGGAAGGCCGCAACTTTACCTTCAGCGAAACGCACGTGTTCGCCCCAACGTTGATCAACGAGTTCCGGGTGGGCTACAACTGGATCGCCGCGGCGTTTATCCCGCCAAACTCCGGCGTTGACCTGTCGCCGCAGTTTGGGCTGGGCGGTATTCCGTTCAGCCCCGGCAACGGTGGGCTGCCCAGCTTCGGTTTCGGCAACAACGGGCTGTCGGGCGCGGGCTCACCGGTATACGAGCCCACGCGCGAGTACGAGAACGTCATCCAAATCCTGGATAACGTGTCCAAGCAGATCGGCAATCACTCCCTGCGCTTCGGCGTGAACTTCGAGCGGATCCGCGTTCAAACCAACCAGCCGGTGGACCCCAAGGGCACGTTTACCTTTGACGGCAAGTTCTCGCAGGACCCGAACAACACCGGCAACACCGGGTACGGGGCCGCGGACTTCCTGCTGAATAACATCAGCTCCAGCTCCGTCGCGAACATCTTCACCTCGCACACAGAGCGCTGGTATCGCTCCGGCTACTTCCAGGACAACTGGAAAGCCACGCCGAACCTGACCCTCAATCTCGGCATTCGCTACGAGTACACGCAGCCGATCAATGAGCTCGACGGCCAGCAGGCAAACTTTGTCCCGGACTATGCCGCGGGCACGGCCACCTTCCGCATCCCGGCAAAGGCGCAGAACCGTCCGCCGCTCACGCCCAAGTTCCTCGCGGCGCTTGCGGCCGACAAGGTC
>CAXTVG010000176.1:0-5069 GCA_964247505.1 uncultured Acidobacteriaceae bacterium | reverse complement strand
GCATTAACCCGCTCCAGCCCGCGGAGCTTGTCATCGACCACTCCGTGCAGGTGGACGAGTACGGCACCGCCGCGGCCTACAACATCAACTCGCTGCTCGAGGTCGAGCGCAACCGCGAGCGCTACGCTTTCCTCAAATGGGGCCAGAGCGCCTTCCGCAACTTCTCCGCCGTGCCCCCGGGCATGGGCATCTGCCACCAGGTCAATCTCGAGCATCTGGCCCGCGGCGTCTTCACCACCACCGTCGACGGCGAGCAGTACGCCTATCCCGACACCCTGGTCGGCACCGACTCGCACACCACCATGATCAACGGCCTGGGCGTGCTGGGCTGGGGCGTGGGCGGCATCGAGGCCGAGGCCGCCATGCTCGGCCAGCCTGTGTCCATGCTCATTCCGCAAGTAGTCGGCTTCCGCCTCACCGGCCGCCTCCGCGAGGGCGCCACCGCCACCGACTTGGTTCTGACCGTCACCGAAAAGCTCCGCAAGCACGGCGTCGTCGGCAAATTCGTCGAGTTTTTCGGTCCCGGCTTGCCCGAGCTGTCGCTTGCCGACCGCGCCACCATCGCCAACATGGCCCCCGAGTACGGCGCCACCTGCGGCATCTTTCCGGTTGACCGGGAAACCCTGCGCTATCTCCGCCTCACCGGCCGCCCTGCGGCGCAAGTCGCCCTTGTCGAGGCCTACTACAAGGAGCAGGGCCTGTTCCACACGCCGGAAACGCCCGAAGCCGAGTACTCGTCCACCCTGGGGCTCGATCTGGGAGAGATCGAGCCGAGTGTTGCCGGCCCGAAGCGCCCCCAAGACCGCGTCGCCCTGGCCGACGTTGCCGCGGAGTTTAAAAAACAAATCCCAAGTCTTTGCGGCCCGAAAGCGGGCAACTTCGGCGAGCGGCAAGGCCAGCGCTGGGAGGGCGAAGGCGGCCACGCCTCCGCGAACGGACAGGTAGACAGCACACAAGCAGCCCCGGAGCCCGGGAAGCTGGTCGACTCAGCCAGCGGGACCACCGCGGTCCTCACGCCGGTCGCAAGCCAGACGCCAGCCCCCACGCAGTGGGCGCCAGCCGCGCAGGCTGTTTCAGAGCGCTTCGGCCTGGACCCCGACCGCTACCTCGACCACGGCTCGATCGTGATCGCCGCCATTACCTCCTGCACCAACACCAGCAATCCGTCGGTCATGGTCGCCGCCGGGCTGCTCGCAAAAAAAGCCGTCGAGCGCGGCCTGCGCACACCTCCCTGGGTTAAAACCTCGCTCGCCCCCGGCTCCCGCGTCGTCACGGAGTACTACCGGAAAGCAGGCCTGCTTCCCTACCTCGACCGGCTCCGCTTCCAGGTCGTCGGCTATGGCTGCACCACCTGCATCGGCAACTCCGGCGCGCTGCCGCCCGATGTTTCCGAGGCCATCGACGCGCACGGCCTGGTCGCGGTTTCGGTCCTCAGCGGCAATCGCAACTTCGAAGGGCGCATCAACTCCGACGTCCGCGCCAACTATCTCATGTCGCCGCCGTTGGTGGTCGCCTACGCACTCGCCGGGTCGATCACCCGCAACCTAGAAACAGAACCGCTGGGCCGCGGCAGCGATGGGCAGGATGTGTACTTGCGCGACATCTGGCCCACCCAGGCCGAGGTCGCCGAAGTCGTCGCGTCCGCGCTCACGCCCGAGTCCTTTGAAAAGGAGTACGCCACCGTGACCGCGGGCGACGAGCACTGGCAGCAGCTCCGCGTGCCCTCCGGCGACACCTACAGCTGGGAGCCGGACTCCACCTACATCCGCCAGGCCCCGTACTTTGCCAACATGCCCGCCCAGCCCGCGCCGGTGCGAGATATTCACGGTGCCCGCGTTCTCGCCGTGCTCGGCGACTCGGTCACCACCGACCACATCTCCCCGGCAGGCTCCATTAAGGCCAGTTCCCCCGCCGGCCGTTACCTCATCGACCACGGCGTCAAGCCGTCGGACTTCAACTCCTACGGATCGAGAAGGGGTAACCACGAGGTCATGGTCCGCGGCACCTTCGCCAACGTGCGCCTCAAAAACAAGCTGGCCCCCGGCACCGAAGGCGGCTTCACCCGCCTGCTCCCCGAGGGCGGCGTCACCACTATATTTGAGGCCGCCGAAGAGTACGGCCGCCGCGAAACCCCGCTGATCCTCATCGCCGGCAAGGAGTACGGCTCCGGCTCCTCCCGAGACTGGGCCGCCAAGGGCCCCAAGCTCCTGGGCGTCCGCGCTGTCATTGCCGAGAGCTACGAGCGCATCCACCGCTCCAACCTGGTCGGCATGGGCATCCTTCCGCTCGAGTTCGCGGGCGGTGAATCGGCGGCGACCCTGGGTCTTTCGGGGGAGGAAATCTACGACTTTCCCGGCCTGTGTATGCTGCTCGAACAAAAATTCTCCGCGGGCCGCACCCTGATCGCCCGCGCCACCGCGCCCGACGGCTCGGACAAGCACTTCCACCTCCGCGTCCGCATCGACACCCCAGGCGAAATCGGCTACTACCAGCACGGCGGCATCCTGCAGTACGTGTTACGTCAGCTGGCCGGGGTCGCGTAACCGGTGCGCCGGGGGGGCCCCCCTCGCCCCTCCCCCGGCAGCCGCAGCGTCATCGCAATCAGCGCCGAAAGCACGTACATCAGCGCGAAAATCCAGATCACCCCGGAAACACCCACAAGAGGTAAAAACACGCCCGCGATCGCCGGCCCCAGCCAAATACTCGTTCCCGAACCGAGGTTCATCACCGACATAGCCGCGCCCCGCGATTCGGGAGCCAGCGTCGCCATGATCGCGCTCAAGGGAACGAACCCGGCCAGCGCCACGCCATAGGCCATGCCCGCGAACATCAGCAGCAGGTAGTCCCGCCCAAAGTGGTGCGGAATGTAATATAGGCCCAACGTCGCAAGCGCGCAGCCGCAAGCACCTACAAACGTCACCGTCCTGCGCCAGCCGATCCGGTCGCCAACATACCCCCAGATAAGGTTGAAAACAACGTTGGTCGCAAACATGATGCTGAGAATTTGCAGCCATTCCCGCAGCGAAAACCCGATCGTGTGGATATAGAAAATAGGCAGAAATAAGAGAAAGCCAAATTCAGAGGTGGTCGTGATGATAGCTACCAATCCACCCAGCCCGACTTTCGGCTTCTTCCAGACGATCGATATTCCAGAGAGGAGCACGGCGAAGGGATGGTCCGTCCTGCCCACCTGCAACCCGCTCAGCCCGCGCTTCTCATGCACCCCAAGCAGCGCGACCAACCCGCCCACCACGACAAAGCCGGTCGAGAGCCAAAGCGAGACATACCCGCCGTAGCGCGGCACCGAGAAGCTCGCGAGCAGCGAACCCAGCGTAGGCAGGCCTCCGGTTCTCGCCGCCCAAAACCAACCCACTGAAGTTGCGAGATACCGCTGCGGGGTCGCCGCAGTTACCCACACTAAAAACCCAAATGCAAACAGCGGATATCCAAACCCACGCAGCATGTAACTCACCGCAATGACCGGATAGTTCGCATGCGCGATCCCCACCAGCAGAAACGGAACCTCGCAGACAATCCAGATCAAAAAACCCACCCACATCACCTTCTTGGGCCCCCAAAGGTCCGAAAGCGTCCCACTCAGCCAGGCCGAAATTGCAGCCGTAGCTCCGTACAGCGTGAACACCAGAGCCGCCTGGGACTCTGTAAAGTGCATGTCGACCAGCATGGGAGATAGGAACCCCGACTCCACGCCGTCCCCAACCATAAATAGCAGCAGCCCTAGATACCCTAACGCGAGCTCGGGATAGATACCGATCTTTTCAAGCCAGCCCCATCGTTCCCTCACAGGGCGAGGTACCGGCGCACTGTCGCGGCCGCTCCCAACTCCCGCAGTGTCCGCAAAGCCTGCTCCACCTTGCCCACAAACATTTCGTTGCGCGGCAGCGCGTCTCCAAACACAGACCGGATCGCCAGCATCGGCCGTGGGTCTTCGCCCAGGCTGCCCGCAATTGCTCGCAACTCCGCCGCCCGCGCGTCGAGTATTTCCAGCGGCCGGCCCCGATCGTCCACTCCCTTTTGCAGGTAACAAATCCAGCTGGCAATCACCAGGCTAAGCAGCTCCACCGGCGCTCCTTTTGCCAGCAGCTCCGTAATCGAGGGCAGCACCCATTTCGGCAGCTTTGCCGAGCCTTCCGAGCAGATACGCGTGACCTGATCGCGGATCGCAGGGTTGGCAAAACGCTCAACTAACGTTTCCCGATACTCTGGAATAGAGACCCCCGGTATCTTCGGGACAACCGGCGTAACTTCCTCCATAAACTTCTCGATAAAAAACACGAAATCCGGCTCCTGCATGACCTCATGCACATAGGTGTACCCGGCCAACGCTCCGAGATAGGCCATAGCCATGTGGCTGCCGTTGAGCAGCCGCATCTTCATCAACTCATAGGGCGCGACATCGGAAACAATCTGCGCCCCGACCTTCTCCCAGCGAGGCCGCCCATTCGAGAAATGGTCCTCGATGACCCACTGCAAAAACGGCTCCGTCATCACCGGCCAGGCGTCTTCAATGCCATACAGTTCGCGCAGCTCTGCGCGATCCTCCTCGGTCGTCGCCGGAGTAATGCGGTCCACCATGCTGTTCGGGAAAGCCACGCTCTCCGCGATCCACCGCTCCAGCGCCGCGTCCCGCAGCCCGGTAAAGCCAAGCAGGACGCTTTTCACGACCTCCCCGTTGCCCTGCAAGTTATCGCACGACATCAGAGTGAAAGGCCCGAGCCCCCGCCGCCGCCGCCGGTCTAAAGCTTCCGCGACATATCCGATTGACGTTACCGGCTCGCCCGGATGTGCAAGGTCGCGCTGTATCTCGGCGCGCTCGGGATCGAACTTACCCGTACCTTCGTCGAGAAAGTACCCGCCTTCTGTAATCGTGAGCGAAACTATCCTGGTTTCTTCCGCCGCCAGCTTTTCAATGGCCCGCTCACGCTCCTCGGTAGCATAAATGTAATCCGCAATCGAACCGATAACGCGGGCATCCTGCGCCCCGGCGCTTTTTTCAACCAGGGTATAGAGGTAATTCTGGCTTGCCAGGGCATCGCGCATGCGGCGGT
>CAXTVG010000175.1:0-5092 GCA_964247505.1 uncultured Acidobacteriaceae bacterium | reverse complement strand
TACAGTGCAGCGTTGAGCTGCGGCACGAGTCCGATGTGGGCGTTCTGGTAAAGCCCCAGAAGCCGCCCACGCATCAGGCAGTACGACGCGACCGCCTCTTGGAGGTGGAACACTGCGGTCGCACTCGCGCCACCCCACATCATGCCCAGCCGCATTTGCCGCACCGCCTTGCGGATGCGTACCGCATCCCGCCGCAGCATCTCCGCAATGATCGTTCCTTCTACCTCGTTCCACTGCTCGGCAATCACGGCCAGCTCCAGCATCAGCGCGGCATTCGTGCTCAGGCGCTTTACACCCTCGTCGCCGCCGGCGAGCTCCCACATCTCAGGTGGCTCCAGCCTCAACTGCTCCGCATCCGGGTGCAGGTAGCTGTTTGCAATTAATTGCAGCCCGTCCAGGTTGACCCGTTCGAACCTTGACACGACCTCTTGCCAGGACCGCTCAGGCCTCCGCCGCCGCGCCGCGAAGCGGAGCTGGTATGCGGCGACCGCAGCGAGCAGAAGGAGCAACAGCAACGGAACCATCATTTCGAGGTCACTCCATCTGTTCGCGATGCGTTCCGCGATACATCGTATTCTAACGGCAGTCCGAGCGCTTTCATTCGTTCCAGCATGTCCGAAGATAGAACAGTGGGTGCCTTTTCGGGAATCCAGAACGCCACAGTCCAGTACACGAGCGATCCGAGATAGAACACCATGCGCACATGCTCCAGCGCCGAGAAGCTGCCAGCCGTGCGCCAGTAGGCGTGCAGCGTATCCGTCACAAACGCCGCCAGCACCCAAACGGTCATGCCGTACCCTTCCCGCATGACGTGGCTCCGCCAGGCAAGGCCGAGCTGCTGCGATGCCGCCATGATCGACGTGAACAGCAGGCAAATGAGGAGCGTTGTAAAGAGGCTCGCCCGCGCGTCCCACGCGTCGAGCTTTGTTTCCGCCGCCGGTGTCATAAACCAAGCCATCAGAAAAGCAACTGCCGGGGCGACCGCGCCTGCAACCAAAAGCCGGACCCTTGCCCCCTCTATCCAGCGACCGCTTCGCCGCAGAACCGTTGCCGCGATCTCCAACACCACTGCGATCTCCAGCAGCAACTCGATAAAGGCGCAGGACCAGTACACCTCCTTATAAAGCGCCTTTGAACCGAATCTGAAGGCGATGAAACAGGCGATGGTGTAAACGCTCTCAAACGCGATCCACGCAGTGAACCACGGCACCACGCGGTATCTCTTTCGATAAAGCAGCACGAAAAGCAGGGCGGCATTGAGCACGAAACTCACCGCCCATAGCAGGGCTGCAACGAAAGACACCTTCATGGTTCAACCTCGGGCCGAGCGGAGCGGCATTGCCGCTATTCTCGCTGAATCGGCTAAAAACAGAAAAACTGCATCACCAAAGCATAAACCCCGCCGATTACGCCTTGTGGGCGGGGGTTGCAACCACCGATTGCCTGCGGACGCGGGTTGCAGCCGCCGATTGCGTTCGCTCCCATTGTGGGCGACTGCGCGGAAGCGCTCAGGCTGGAGGCGGATACGAGGACGAGGGCGGCAAGCGAAAGAGCGGACTTCTTCATGGTGTTTCTCCTGGCGCGGGTGCGCTGAGGGCAGGTTAGCCCATCGCCTTCAGCGAAAGCCCGGATTTCCACCATTCCCCAGCACGGAAATAACCAAATGGGAAGGAACCGAAGTACCGTGCCCCTGCATTTTCGCCTTTAATTCGCCTATGCTCGCCTGATATCCGTTCCCGCGCCCATCCACGTCTCCGTCGTCCGCTGCAAGCGCTGCGCCGAGATCATCCCTTCTCAGACCCAAACTGTGCCGGAGCAGTCAGTCGTGATTTCCTCCCCCGCCCCCTCGGGGAAATAGGCAAGTCAGCACTATGTCCTGCGGTTCTTGTCGAGGTAGGCCTTAACTGCCAGGAGCTGCTGACCCCAGTCCACGCTTGCATCGCTCAGATAGCGATGGACCTGGGACGGCCCGCCCCAGGCCTCGTTCCCATACGCCATAATTGTGTAGCCATCGAACACGTAATGGTCCTCATCCCAACTGCTGGACGTGACGCGCGCGACGTGAATCGACTGCAAAGCGAAAAGGCAAAGCAGAATCGCGACGGAAGCAACGTGCCATCTTTTGCCGATTTCAAAATTGCGAGGCCTCATTCGCACTTCTCCGATATGTTGCCCTTCAAAAGTTCAGAGCCGCGTTGAGCTGTAGTTGACGTGGTGAGCCTGCCGTCAGTGGTTGGCGAAATGTCGGGGACGAGAGGACGCCCTGGTATGTGGTGTAGTTCGTGTGATTCGTGGCGTTAAAGGCGCTCAGGCTTATAGCGAGGATTGAAGCATCATTGCTGCTCCTCAGAGCAAAGTCGCGCCCCAGGCGTACGTCAAGGGCCACATCTGAAGCGCCGCGCAAACTGTTTCGCGCGATCCCAGCCGGCCTATCATTGGGGACGCCGTCGCGGTTCGCGTCCAAACTCAGCAGCTCGCTGTAAGGCAGGCCGCTACCGGCCTCGACCACCGTACCCAGCGTGATCTTCCCCGGCAGCGGCCAGGTGGAAAGCCGGGAAAGGTTCTGCCGTTGATCGTAGCTTGCATACGAGGCATCCGCTTCCGGCGCGTTGCTGTTTGCGGGAATGAAGGAGAAGCCGTCCGTGTCGCTGAACGACTTAGCGAGACGGTATCTCAACTGATGCGTCATGCCGTCCACCACAGCCACCTTCAGCATGACATCGAGAGATCGGCTGTTCGAGTGGCCTTCGGACTCGCTTGAAAGAATCTGCCCCAGCGCTGAGTTTGGAAGCGACGTGTACGAAGGGGATGCCGGAGCGTTCACGTCCAGCATCCGCAGCTGATCAATGCCCGCATTCATCGTTCCCTGAATGCTGAATGTGACTTTCTTGGCAAGCTGCTGCTCCAGCGCCACGCTCCACTGGGCGACATACGAAGTCGTCGCGTTCGGGGCTATTTGCAGATAAGAAGGCGGTATGTTCGCGGTGGTCACCATCGCCGGAGGGTCTGTCTCTACATAGCGCCTGAGACGCACTCCATTGAACTGCAGCAGCTGGGCAAGGTTGGTCGTCAAAAGGCGATCGAAGAAGGTCCCAGCTCCCAGGCGGACTACGGAATGGGATTGCTTCCCGAAGCTGATCGCGAGTTCCGCGCGAGGCGAGAGGTGCGTTGGGCGATTGTGGTACGCATTCTGAAAGTAGTAGCGTCCACCCGCGACCAGAGTGGCATGAGGTCCGAACTGTATTGTGTCCTCCGCGAACAACGCGGCGGAAAAACTGGTAAACCGAACCAGGCCGTCTCCCTCCGTCACGGTGAAGATATCCGGCCGGTTCGCTTCGTATGCTTGCAGACTCGGATACGAGTAGATGCCCGCACGGTCGGTCTGGTCATTGTCGGTGTGCACAGAAAGCTCGGATATCCATTCCCGAACGCCAGGTTTGTTTCGCCCTTCGGAGAGACACGACCTCGTTTCCAGCCAGAAGGTACTGCTTGTACGAGTGCGTCGCCTGCTCGCTCCCGGAGATGAATGCCCCGGCAACCGATATCTGCGGACCCTCCGTAGTGTCTTTTATTTGGACGCCTTCTTGCCCGAGCGCAATGCGAAACTGATTCAGGGCATGCGGAGTGAGCAGGTCACTTCGCTGCACGTCGAGAAAATGGCCCGTGTACTCCGAAACGTCCGCGATGCTCGGCAGGGCAAGTCCGCCGACCGATCCATTGCGATGAACCTCATCTGTTCGACCAGAACCGACGACCCATTGCTTCTCGCTTCCGTTATCCGCGAAGATGCTCCCGCCCACCTTGTCGCGGTAAAAGGGCGCGGGAGAAGCCATCTGAAGCGGTCCGGAAGGAGTCAGGGCGTTCACGATGGCAACGGTGTCGTCCTTCTTCATCTGTGCCGATGCCGCGAAGTGAAAGCGGCGGTTGTTGCCGATCGGACCCGTCTCCGTCCCCTGACAATCTTCCCTGTTTTCCGGAGGCTTAATGGGCGAAAAATCGGGGGCTGCATCGAAAGCATGGTCCCGGAGCGCGAAGCTCAACGACCTATGTAAGTGATCGGTCCCGGAAGCCGTGATCAGCGAAAGCCGCCCGCGCCCAGCGCTGGCGAAGGCCGGAGAGTATTGATCCCCATTCACTTGGAGAGACTTGATCGCGCTCGCGGCCTGGTTGAAGTTGCCGCCCTCCACCCCATTCACCACCAGCGTGGCGCCTTGAGAGCCGGTTACGGACGGGTCCAGGAACCTCGACATGAAGGCAACATAATCTTCATCCTTCACCGGCAGCATCGTCGACAGCGTATTGTTGCGACCCTTGCCGTTCGCCAATCCGAACCGGCTGGTTTTGCTCGGTGACCATGTCGCCGGGACGAACTGGGGCGATGACGGCGGCGAAGTACCGGTGACCGGGCCGGAAATCCGCACCTATGCCGAGCAGGCGCATGCGTTTGCAAGCATGGGCGGGTACCACAACAACGACTGCGAGCTTGGCGGGCGCGGCGAGCCGGTGCAGGTACACGTCGCGCGCTTGGGTGCGGGCGTCGCTCCCACGCTGGGCGTCGCTCCCATGCTCGGCCGCGCCTTCACCAGGCAAGAAGATGAGCAGCAAATACCGGTGGCGGTGCTGAGCTGTCAGACCTGGCGTGATCGCTTCGGGGGCGACCCGCATGTCCTGGGCGCGAAGATCCTGCTCGACCGCAAGGCTTATTCCGTTATCGACGTCATGCCCCGGCAGTTCGAGTTCCCACTCGTACCGGGCCGCCTGAACCGCACCGAGCTGTGGGTGCCCTTAAGCCTGACGGCAGATGCGCTTACGCGGAATACCTCCTGGCTGTACAAGATGGTCGCCCGTCTGAAACCCGGCGTAAGCGCCGCGCAGGCGCAAGCGGATGCCTTGCCGTCGCGACCGGCTTGCTATGCGGGCTCGCTCCTGCCTTCGCAATGCTCCGCACGGACGTAATCAGTGCCCTCAAGGAGGGCGGCCGCAGCAACTCGGCGGACAAGAGCCATGCGCGGCTGCGCTCGGCCCTAGTCATCGGCGAAGTAGCCGTAGCCATGGCGCGGCTCGCCGCCTCGGGGCTGCTGCTGCGCAGCTT
>CAXTVG010000174.1:0-5108 GCA_964247505.1 uncultured Acidobacteriaceae bacterium | reverse complement strand
TATGAGGTGTGCGTTTGATGATGAGCCAGCCTTGTTTGATGGTAACAGTTGGGATGCGGCGATGGGAGGCAATCCAAGAAGCGGCGCCGCGCTCATCTTTTCCTGAACTGTGCCGATACAAGGGTTACTGGAGGCGAAGACGTGAACGTATTGGTGGAAGAGGCTGGAGGGGCGGGTATTTCGCCAACTACTGAACCCGACGGGGATCGTGCAGCCGGGGCAGGCATTCACGACGTTCTGAAAAAGACCGATTTCTGGTTCAACTACGAACTCTCGTTGCTGGAGAAAGATGCGGAAGCGATGGCGGAAGCACACGCGAGAGCGGGGCTGCCGAGGCAGGACATCGAGACCGAGGAAGAGCTGGCCGTCGAGACGACCTTGCGGTCCCGGGCGGAGGGTGTCTTCATCGGGTGGGCGGAAAGGGTGCGGAGAAAGGCGCAGGATGAGGTGCAGGAGGCTTGCACAACCGCCGCGGATGCGCTGGGGCAAATGCGGCATACCTTGGCCCTTCACCGGTTGACGCAGCGCGACATCGCGGGTATCCGGGGAAAGCTGCAGCAATCGCAAGCTGCCGGCGTAGGCGCAACAAAAACCACCCAGTACGAGGGGCTGCTTGGAAGACGTCTCTATCTCGGCCTGCTGATTTTTCTTGTCTTCGTTGATTGGCTGGCGAATGCACCAGTTTTTGCCGAGCTCTTTCCCAAGGAGGCGGGCGCGGACGGGAGATGGCAGGATCTCGTAGCCCATGCCGAAAAGTTTGGGCTCTTTTCCGGACTCTATACGCTCGCCGCGCGGGTTCTTGCTTTTCCAGAAACTTCCATCATCGCTCTGGGTGCTCTCGTCTTCCTAATGTGGCTCTGTCACATTGCCGGCGCGTCCGTTCGCAAGCTTGTTGTTTTCCGGCCCGCAGCAGGTACTTCGGCCGCATCCGAACTTCGCTTGCACCGGCGCCAGGCGTGGTTTCCGCTATGTTCCGGGATTGCCGGTATCACACTTGTGCTTGGTTTTCTCTTTTTTGCTCGCGGAGAGATTACGCCCATGACCCTAGCGCGACAGGCGCAAGCGGTTCAGTTGGTGGCGGAGCTTGAGAAGGAAAGCCTCGCCGCGAAGGGGCAAAACGATTTCACCAGGATCGAGGCGACAGAACGGCAGCTTGGAGACGCCCAGTCCGCGCTTGATGACCAGAAGAATCGAGTCGCGTACGCAGCCAGTATCTCAGCCATGAACTTACCCATCCTGCTGCTGAATTTGACGCTTGTCCTGGCGGCCTTGGCGGCTGCGTACATGGAAAGCAACGCGACGGTTCAGGAAATGGCCGCCGGCGACCCGAGGACCGCGGAACTGGATGGGAAGCTGGGCGCGCTGCGAAGGGAAGCTTTGGGTCAAAAGGAGTCGCTGCGCAAATTGGGAGCGGCTTTTGAGAGCAGCGTGGCCAAGGCAAGATATCTGGAGCAGGCGCTGCCGCTGCGGGACTGGAGCGCGAAAGCAAAACGGCTGGAAGCGGTGATCCCGCATTTTCGCGCGGAAAATGCGCGTATGCGGGGGATTGATGTGCAAAATATCCGGCCGTTTCAGTGCTATCGGGCTTTGCAGCTCCCATCACTCGATGACGAGGTGGCGCTGCGTGCTTCGGCGGAGCTGGCGCAGTGGGAGATTGAGTTTGAGCAGCTTAGTCGTGAAATCGCGCTCGCCGGGAAGGCTCCGGCGCGTGTTGTTGAAGGGGGTTCCCTGTGAAACAGCTTTTCGCGGTCCTGTTTGCAGTCGTCGTGCTGCTGCTGCCGGGCCTGGCGGGTGCGCTGCCGGCAAGCGGCCCTGCTGCTTCCAAGCAGTACATCGTTGTGATCGACCTGTCTGCGAGCAGAAACGGAGCTATGCTCGACGAGGAGCAGCAGTTCTTGGGCCAACTTGCCGGAAAGCTCGGATTCGGCGACCGGATGGTTCTCTTGCAGATGCAGCAGTCCGGGCTCGCTGACCATCCGCTGCGCTGGTCTGTCACCATGCCGCTTCCGAAGGACACGAGCTTTGTGACCTCGCGGGATCGCGGCCAGCTTTCGGCGGCGCAGACCGGCATCAAGTTGGCACTGCCCAGCTTCTTTCATGTGCAGGGCGACGCAAGAGCGATGCACACTGACATTTTCACCACCCTGCACCTGGCTGCTGAGTCGGCTCAGGATGGGGGCAGCCGCCGGACAATGCTGATTTTGCTCTCGGACATGCTGCAGTCCGGGCAGGGTTTCGAGATGGAACGGCTGAGGAGGATGCCGCCGCCGCAATGGGTCGACGCGCAGGCACGCTATGGGCTGTTGCCGCATTTAAAACATGCCTGCGTCCTCGCGATTGGGGCGGATGCAACGACGGCGAGCGGGGCTAAGGTGAGGAGCTTTTGGCAAGGGTACTTCACAGCCGCGGACGCTCGCTTAACCGCTGAAGACTATAGGGCGACTCCGCCGTCAGCTGAAGGGGAGTTTTGCAAGTGATCGCAGGGTTGCCTCGGCTTCGGCCGCGAGATATTTGCTTCGGCGATGGTGCGAGCAAGTGTTTCGGAGGCAAGCCCTTCGGTGGGAAGTGTAAGAAGGGCGAGGCGATACATCGGCATGCGCGACGCGTACCGCTTTTCTAACCGCTCGCTTTCTGCGAGCACGGGGCGGACGGATGCTCCGGGTTCGGCGGCGCAGCGGGCGAGCGAAACGTGCAGGGGTGTTTCCAGGAAGACGGTGAAGGTGTCGGGGTCGCTGTGCAGGAGAGCTTGGGTTTCGCAGTGCTCGATCGCGCCGCCCCCTAGGGCGATAACGGTATTGTCGAGAGCGAGCGCTTCGGCGACGGCGGCGGCCTCCCAGGCGCGGAACTGGGGTTCTCCGTGCTTGGCGAAGAGATCGGCGATGGAGGCGCCGTGGCGCTCGACGAGCAGGGCGTCGGTGTCGATGAAGCGCCAGCCCAGCATGGGAGCTAGCAGGCGGCCTACCGTGGACTTGCCGGCGCCCATGAACCCCAGGAGAGCGACGCGCCGGTAAGGCGCCCGGCTCGGACCGCCTGCCCGCTCGCTAGTTTCGTGCGTCAAGAATCGCTCTACCCGGCGAAAAAGCCGTTAGCGGCCGTTCGCGTTGCCGGTAGGCTCGGGTGTGCCGAGGGCGGTTTTGATGTTTTCCCACACGGCGGGCGAGGGGTCGTGGATAGGCATGAGAAGCTTTGCCTGCTGGGCGATGTATTGGAGGTCGCGTACCAGTTCGGCGCAATTTTCGCAGGTCTGCAGGTGCGGCTCACGGCTGAAATCGGCTTCGGCCCCGAACAGCTGGGGAAGCCTGGATTGAAACTCGGCGCACTCCGGCGTTTGTTCCATCATTCTTGTGTTTCCTTTCGCAGGCCGGACTTCAGCAGGTCGCGCAGCTTCATGCGGGCCTTGTGGAGCTGGGATTTGCTGTTGCCAATGGAGCAGTCCAACATGCCTGCAATTTCGTTGTGCTCATAGCCTTCGACGTCGTGAAGCACAAAAACGAGCCGGTAGCCGGGGGGCAGGTTTTCCACCGCGCGCTCAAGCGTGACGCGGTCAATCGATCCTGAGAGCTGGAGGTCGCGCGCGCCGATGTCCTTGCGAGGGCCATCGTCGGAGGATGGCTCGAGGGTTTCCTCGAGCGAAACCTGGGGCAGGCCCTTTTTGCGCAGGTGCATGAGCACGACGTTCACCGCGAGGCGATGGAGCCAGGTGGAAAAAGCCGAATCGCCGCGAAAGGTGCCGATTTTGCGATAAAGCTGGAGAAAGGCTTCCTGGGTCAGATCTTCCGCTTCGGCGACGTTGCCCAGCATGCGCAGGCATAGGGAGTACACCCGGCGCTTGTGGAGGCCATAAAGGGTTTCAAAAGCGCGTCCGTCGCCGCCCTGGGCTGCCGCAATGGCTTCGGCTTCACCGGCGATGGGTGGGTTCCGGCGCATATGCTGCACCGGGTGTTTCGCTTGCTGTGTGGGTCCTGCTGTACTCACGGAACTCCGATTCGTTCATTAAATGACTGCGAAGCTGGGGAACGGGCCTTACCGGCGGCCAATCGAGTTTAGGACGCTGGGAGGTTTGCCTCGGTTGCCCCATCCCGATTATGCGCCTAGAAATCGCGCGTATAAAGACCGCGCCTGGCCGATGTCAGTGGTGCCCTGGACCAGGGTGCGGCCGTCGGGAAAGACCGTAAGTGTATAAGGGGCGCGGGTAAAGCGGAGCAGCAGCCGGTTCCAGCGGACGGAGCCGTGAGGCTCAAGCCGGCGCGCGAGCGCGGGGAAGTCCATGGTGCGGCCGTGTTCGTGGATCTGGACGGAGTTGCGGCCGCACAGGGTGATGTGCGCCCGGCCTTGGCCGCGAAGGTGGAGGAGGTCGCGGGCTGGCCCGCAGGTGGGGCAGCCCGGCCGTGGAGCGCCGGCGCGGAGCTCGGATCGCTCGTTTGTCCACAGATCGTGCGACAGCAGGGTGCGGCGCATCGCACTGTGTGCGCCGGCCAGATATTTGAGCGCTTCCGTGGCCTGGATAGAGGCGGCGAGGTTCACGGCCATGCCGAGGATGCCGGCGGTGTCGCAGGTCTCGACCGGACCGGTGGGCGGCTTGGGGAAAATACAGGCCAGGCAGGCGGTTTCACCGGGAAGGATGTTCATGGACGCGGCATAAGCGCCGACCGCGCCGGCGTAGATCCACGGCTTTTGCTGCTCAACAGCATAATCGTTCAGAAGGTAGCGGGTTTCGAAGTTGTCAGTGGCGTCCAGGACCAGCTCGGCGTCGCTGAGAAGTGCATGAATGTTCTCAGGGGTGAGGTCGGCAATGTGGGCCCGTACCTCGATCTCGCTGTTGAAGCGGGCGATCTCCCGGCGGCCGGCTTCGGCTTTTGGAAGCGCGTCGAGAGCATCGGCCTCGGTAAAAAGCATTTGCCGCCCGAGATTGCTCGGCTCGACGAAGTCACGGTCGATCAGCGTAATGCGGCCTACCCCGGCGCGGGCGAGCAAAGCCGCGCCGGCAGCGCCCGTCGCACCCACGCCCACAATGGCAACGCGGGCGGCTGCGAGCCGGTCCTGGCCGGCGCGACCGATAGGCGCGAACAGGGTTTGGCGGGAATAGCGGTCGCTGAATGGCTCCGCGG
>CAXTVG010000173.1:0-5114 GCA_964247505.1 uncultured Acidobacteriaceae bacterium | reverse complement strand
TGCGGGGTGAACTGCTGCCGCTCGGCGTTGGCCTTGTGCAGCGTTTCCGGCTTCAGCCCGAACGCGTCCATGGCCGAGCCTACCTCGTTCGACGAAATAAACCGGAAGTACACGTAAAAGCTCGTATCCTCGACGCCCTTGGCCATCACCGGCCCGGTCAGCTGCTGGAACTTGAGCGCGAAATACAGCTGCGCCTCGTCGTCCTCCGCCTGGTTTTCAAGCAGAAGCACGCGCTGCAGGTAGTCGAACGCCGAGGCGTCCACTGTCGGGTTGCGGCGCTTCGCCAGCCGGATCGCTGTGCGAATGGTCCGCTTGTCGTCCTCGGAATATTGCCCGCGCTCGTCGATATACGTCCGGTAGATCGGAAAGGACGCGATCGTCTCGCGGATTACCGTTTCGAGCAGCGCATCGGTGAAGTCCCGCACCCGGCGGTCGCTCGCCGCCAGCTTTGAAAGCAGATTGCCGAGCACATGCGTTTCGCTCGAAAGGGAAGTGAGCATCACATTGCGCTTTGACTCATACACGATCTGCGACGGGTTCACCCGGCCGCCGATGAAGTCGGAGTAGATCGCGTCGAACCGGGCCTTGTTTTTCGGCTGGATAAAGAACTGGTTCGCAAAATGGACGAAGTCGTAGCCCGAAGTCCCCTGCACAGCCCACACGTGGGGCAGCGTCTCGCCCGGCTCCAGGATTTTTTCAACCACGCAGTACAGCGGCAGTTTGCTGTTCTCCCAGTCCCGCCCGCGCGTCGCATCCACCACGCTTTGCTCTATCCCGGCGGCGGTTTCCTCGCTTTCCCGCGGGCCGAAACACTTGGCCGCCACAAACAGCTGCTGCAAGCGCTGCAGGTACACGCGCGGGTTAAACATTCCGTCGCAGTGGTCGATTCGTAGTCCGGTCACGTCTCCATCCGCCAGCATCTTGCGGATCAGCGTGTGGGTACGGGCGAATACCTCCGGGTTTTCCATGCGCAGCCCGACCAGGTCGTTCACATCGAAAAAGCGCCGGTAGTTGATCTGCTCGCTGGAGGTGCGCCAGTACGCCAGCCGGTAGGGCTGGACCTCAAGCAGCGCGTGCAGCGCGTCGAACGAGCGCGGGTCGCCTGGTTTCCCGTTGATCGCCGCCGCGGCTTTTTCGAGCGCGGGCGCGAGTTTCGGGTCTTCGAGCGCCGCTGTGAGCCGCGGCTTCAGCTCCCGCAGCCGCGCCCGGCGGCCGGCCACCGTGCCTGGATCGGTGCTTTCGTGCAGCGGCAGGGTGCTCAGCTCATCGAGCAGCGCGCGGAACTGCGGTGTCACGCCCCACTCAGCGTCGTGCTCCTTGGGGAAGACCATGGGTAGGGTGCGCGGCGCGATCGGCTGCAGGTGGTCGAAGTAGGTGATCAGCGCGCGGCCGTCCTCGAACTTGACCTGCAGCTGCCCGGCCTCCAAAACGTCCCCATACTGCTGGCCCAGGATCGGCAGCAGCAAACGGTTCCGCATCTCCGGTTTCAGCGGCTCCCAGTCGATGTCGAAGTACTCGGAAAACTCCGAAGCGCGGCCGTTTTCAAGCACATCCTGCCACCAGACTGATTTGTTGCCCACGCCCATGTGGTTCGGCACCGTGTCGAGCAGCAGGCCCATGCTCCGCTCGCGCAGTTTCGCGGTCAGCGCGCCAAAGCCGGGCTCCCCGCCCAGCTCGGGGTTTAGGCAGTCGTGCCGGGCCACGTCGTAGCCGTGCATGGAGTGCGGCCGCGCCTCGAAGATGGGCGACAGGTAAGCGTCCGTGATGCCCAGCTGCTGGAGGTAGGGCAGGATCGCCGCCGCATCCTCAAAGGTAAACTTCTCGTGCATCTGCAAACGGTAAGTGGAGCCAGGGGTGCGGGCGTCGGTGTTGAGGGTGGTTTCGATGCAGTGGGTCGTATCTTGAGCCATGGTTCCGGTTCGTCTCCTCGCGGGTCACGCACTAAGATGCAGCAGCCCGGCTATACTGGAGTTCGAACGATTTTCCCGAGGCGCACCCAAGGAGACCCATGCCACTTTCCGGCGAAGCCATTCGCTTGATGAACTACGTAGACGACGTCGCCACCACACTGCGCCGCATCCTGGCTTTGTCCGCAGGCCTCACCACGGAAGAGCGGACCCGCGTCAGCGAGTACTTGCAGAAGTCCGAGCCCAGCGTCGAGAGTGTGGTCACCAAGCTCACCGAAGCCAAAACTGCCTAACCCATGCCGGGGCGGGGAATAGCGCAGCCAGACCAAGACCGGGAGCAGGCAATCAACCCTATCCGCCGGATCGCTATCATCGGAGCGGGCCCGGGCGGCCCGGTTTCCGGCGCCCAGCTCGCTTTGCTTTCAACCGGAGCCGGTTTTCCCACCACACTCGAAGACGTGCTGCCCGGCAATCTGCGCCGCGCCGCCTCCGCTCTCGGGCCTGTTCCCGGCTTACGCTATGCCGCGAGCATTGAGGACGCCGTGCGTGACGCCGATCTGGTGATCGACACCGTCCCCGACGAGCTCGAATCCAAGCTGGAGATCCTCAGCCTGCTCGACCGGATGGCCCCGCCGCATACCCTCTTCGCCACGCCGACTGAGACGCTCAGCATCGCCGACCTGGCCTCCTGCACCTACCGGCCGGGGCAGTGCTTCGGGCTGCGCTTTACGTCCATGATGCCGCTTCGCGTCGAAGTGACCTACCCGCCCTCCGCGCTCGAACCTGCAATCTCGCGGGTGTCCAAATTTTTAAGCGAGCTTGCCGCGGAGATACATACGACCGAGGACACTCGACGGCTGCCGTAAGTCTTACAATGTCCGCATACCGCCTAGAGCCTACGTCGCAGAACCGGTTGCGCGCTCACTGCTTAAGTTCTCCACCAACACCGCGCCTTCAGGAAATACAGCCTGTATCTCCAGCCGGCCGCCCATTGCCTCCACGTAGCTGCGCAGTGTACTCAGATACATATCGGCTCGTTTTTCTATCTTGGAGACGGCGCTCTGATTCACGCCCAGAACTTGCGCCAGGTTAGTCTGGGTCAGATTGCGCGCCGAACGAAGCTGTTCCAGAGGCAGCTCGGCAAGCAGCTGCGCGCTGCGCGCCTTGATCTCCGCCCTGTCTTCCGGGCTCATCTTGTCCATCAGATCGCTCCACTTACCTACCTTCATCGCACCTCTCCTAGTGAATCGTCCCGCTGTCTGCCAAGTACTCCGTGAAGAGCTTCTCCGCCCTCGGCACATGCTTGTCGTACCAGCGATCATCTCCCGCTTTATTGCCACCGAGCAAAAGCACCGCATTCCGACTCGGATCGAACGCATACAGCACGCGGTACGGCTGTCCGGCGTGCTGTATGCGAAGCTCACGCAGCTTTGTGGACCCTCGAATGCCGGAGCTGTAGGGAAAGGTCAGGAGCACGCCTTCCTTCATCAACATATCAACGACGAGCGCCACAGATTTCTGTGCGGCGAGGTTGAGTTCATCCCACCAGACCTCGAACTCTTCGAGAAAAAGGACCTCGATAGCCACGGAATCAGTATTCCATCAGAAGAATAGTCCGTCAAGAAACTATAGATCGCATGATCGACGCGCGTGTCTTCCGAGTGAGCTGCTTGCGAGCAGGAATTCGCGGGCTTCTTCACTCCGCCTGATCTGGCCGCTTGTAGGGCGTTTTCAGATACAACCGGGCCTCATTCAAAGCCCCCGCAGTATTGTCGTTGGTCTGCACCGCCTGCCGGTACTCGTTGACCGCGCGGTCCCTTTGCCCGGTTACGTCGAAGATCTTGCCCAGCGCGATGTGGCTCCAAACCTGCGTCCACCCAGGCTCGCCGTCGCCGCGCAGCGCGTCGCGGTAGCTGTTCGCGGCGGACTGGTAGTTGCGCTGCGTGAACAGGAGCTCCGCGATCCGGTAGTTCGCGAGCGAGCTGGCCGGGTTGGCGGCGAGCGCCTTCTGGTACTCGGCGAGCGCCGCGGTCAGGTCGCCCTGGCCGACGAGCTGCTGGCCTTTCAGAATCGCCACCCGCACCTGCATGTCGGGCGAGTTTTTGAGAATCCAGTTATCCGGGTCGACCTGAATATGGCGCGGCATCCCGAAAGTATCGACCACATACTGCGAGCTGGTTCCCTCGACATCCACGCGCTTGTTCTCGGTCTTGCCTTCGGTCTCCACCCGCAAATCGACGGGCATGTTAAAGAGATCCAGGTCCTGACCCAGCGTGCCAATCGTGCGGAAGCCTTTGTCATTCCCGAGCCGGTAGACCGCGTACTTGTCCACAAACTGCGGCGCCCCCGTGCCATCCAGCCACTCCGAAAAGAACGCGGTCAGCTGCTGCTGCGACTGCGCCTCGGCCAGCTTCTCAAAATCTGGCGTCGCGATCCCCTTGTCCGCGTACTGGGTCTGGGTCGCGCGCACGATTTTCAGGAAGCTGTCATCCCCCACCATCCACCGGAGCATGTGAAAGACCATCGCGCCTTTTTCGAGCGTCATCGACTGAAATTCGGGCGAAAACACCGGCAAACGTCCTGTGGTCGCGAGCGGAATCGTGTCATACGCCAGCGCCCCGGCTTGCACATCGAGCACTGCTTGCTGCAAAGCGGGTTTACCGCCCTGGTCCTCCACATACAGCAGCTCGCCATAGCGGGCCATGCCGTTCGTGATCCAGGTGTCGTTCAGGGTCGCCGGGCTTACCTCGGAGCCCCACCACTGGTGCGCGATGGTGTTGGCGAGCAGCCGCGCGTCGGACTTGTTCGCCATGCGCGCGCCCGCGATTGCCGCGATCTCCGGCGCCCAGGCCGCGGGCACGGTGTCGTCCGGCAGCTCCACGATGTTCAGCTTGTTCGACTCCGGCGTGCCGAACGTGCTGGTGTAAAACGCAAACTCGCCGTTGCCCGTATCGGCATACGCGGCGGCTGAGGCTTTGTGCGCGTCCGTCGTGTACACGCGGATGTTGGGCGAGCCTGTTTCGGTGACTGGCGGCAAAAATTTACCGATAATCAAAGTGCCGGGGAAGCCTGCCTTGGTCCAGGAAAAGTCGAACTCCTGGCCGCCGGGAAGGGCGAGCGAGGAACTGCCGGGCGCTTGCGCGGCTGCCGCCGCAGGCTTTGCGCTGGCCGCAGCCCGCGCGGTCCGGCGCGTGCGCGCTATCGCGC
>CAXTVG010000172.1:0-5117 GCA_964247505.1 uncultured Acidobacteriaceae bacterium | reverse complement strand
CGCTCGTTGTGGTCCCAGCCGTTCGTCAGCAGGACGCCGCCGATGTCCCACAAAACTGTCGTGAACTTGCCCATCTCGATTGCTTGGATGCGTAAGTCCGAAAGTGGGCGCAAAAAGAAGGGCGTCCAGATGGACGCCCTTCGGCAGCGCACTGCTGTCGTTAGTGCTTTTCCTTCTCTAAAGCGTCGAGCCTTGCATCATGGCGACCCAGCATGAGGTGAATCTCATGGAGAGTGGAATCCATTCTGTCCACCTTGGACTCGAGACGATCAAAGCGCTTGTCCTGCTGGTCAAATCTCTTGTCCTGCTGGTCAAAGCGCTTGTCGATGTTTCTCCCTTGCACGAGAAATCCTACGAGCACAATCACAAGATTCGCGAACGCCACTGCTGATGGCACGCCGATGGCCAGGTAAAGCTGCTGATTGCTCATGCTTCTCCTGCGCCGGCGCAGAAAACTGGCACGCCAGCGCTCTCGCGTAGGTAGCTTATTTATCGTTGATGCCGGCCAGTGCGGGCAGCTCCTTGCCGTGCTTTGCGAGCAGCTCCTTCGCGCGCTTTACGACATTCTCGACGCTGAAGCCCAGCTTTTCATAAGCCTGCGTCCCCGGGGCCGAAGCGCCGAAGCGGTCAAGACCAAGCACATCGCCGTCGCGGCCAACCCACTTCCACCAGCCCAGCGTCGCGCCCGCTTCCACCGCGAACTTCGGGGTGTTCTCGGGCAATACCTGCGCTTTGTACTCCATCGGCTGCCGCTCAAACAGCTGCCAGCTCGGCATGGAAACGATGCGGGCGGTGATGCCTTCCTTTTTGAGCTCCGCCGCGGCTTTGATGATCTGCCAAACCTCCGCGCCGGTCGAAAGCATGATGAGGTCGGGCTTGTCGCCGCCTTGCTCTACCACGTACGCGCCCTTACTCACGCCGCCGTAGATGTCGAGCTTTGCGGGGTCTAGAATCGGCAAGTCCTGGCGGGAAAGCGCCATAAAGCTCGCCTCCTTGTGCTCCAGCGCCAAACGCCAGCAGGCCGCGGTTTCGTTCGCGTCCGCCGGGCGGAAGTCGATCAGGTGCGGCACCGCGCGCAGCATCATCAGTTGGTCGATCGGCTGGTGCGTGGGGCCGTCTTCGCCCAGGCCGATGGAGTCATGCGTGTACACGAAAATCGAGTGGATGTGCATCAGCGCGGCCAGCCGGATCGCGGGCTTTGCGTAGTCGGAGAACGTAAAGAAGGTCGATCCGTACGGGATCAAGCCGCCGTGCGCCGCCATGCCGTTCACCGCGGCGTGCATTGCAAACTCGCGCACACCGAAAAACACATTGCGCCCCGCGGGATCGATGTGGAAATTGCCGGACTTCTTGAACAGCGTCTTGGTCGACTCCGTCAGGTCAGCCGCGCCGCCGAACACCTCCGGCACCGCATCGGCGAACGCGTTCATGATCGCGCCGCCCGCGTTGCGGGTCGCCATGGGCTTGGTGTCCGCCGGGTAGCTCGGCAGCGACTTTTCCCACCCGTCCTTGAGCTTCGCCGCCTGCGTCCGCTCGAACTCCGCAGCCAGCTCCGGGTTCTCTTTCTTGTACTTGGCGAACAGCTCGTTCCACTCTGCCTCATATTTCGCGCCGGTTTGGACGATCTGCTTCCAGTTCTTATCCGCCTCTTCCGGCACGTAAAAGGTTTTGTCCTCGGGCCAGTTCAGGGTTTTCTTGGTTTCCTTGGTGTTCTTCTCGCCCAAAGGCGCGCCGTGCGCCTTGCTGGTGCCCGCGGCGGGCGAGCCATAGCCGATAATCGTCCGCACCGCGATCAGCGAGGGCTTTGTCGTCTCGGCTTTCGCGGCTTCAATCGCCTTCGAGAGCGCATCGAGATCGTTCCCGTCCGCAACCGTCTGCACGTGCCAGTGGTACGCCTCGAAGCGCGCCTGCACATTCTCGGTAAAGCTCAGGTCGGTCGGGCCATCGAGGGAGATCAGATTGTCGTCGTAAAGAAAAATCAGCTTGCCCAGCCCCAGCGTCCCGGCGAGCGAAGCGGCCTCATGCGAAACGCCTTCCATCAGGTCGCCGTCGCCGCAGATGCCATAGGTATAGTGGTCCACAATGTCGTAGCCCGGCTTGTTATAGATCGCGGCCAGGTGCTTCTCGGCCATCGCCATGCCCACAGCCATCGCAAAGCCCTGGCCCAGCGGCCCGGTCGTCACTTCCACGCCGTCAGTCTCGCCGTACTCCGGGTGGCCCGGCGTCTTCGAGCCCCACTGCCGGAATCCCCGCAGGTCGTCGATCGACAGGTCGTAGCCCGACAGGTGCAGCGCGCCGTACAACATCGCCGAAGCATGCCCATTTGAGAGCACAAACCGGTCGCGGTTGGACCATTTTGAGTGCTTCGGGTTGATGCGCATGTACTTGTGAAAAAGCAGATACGTAATCGGCGCATCGCCGAGCGGCGCGCCGGGGTGGCCGCTGTTCGCCGCTTCCACGGCATCCACCGCGAGGAAACGCAGGGCGTTGATTGAAAGCAGGTCCAGATTGGAAGAAGCGTCGGAGGAGGTTGCGCTTACGGGCGCGGTCGCTGTGCTCATGGGGTTTGTGTCTTTCTCCAGTAATTGTGATGCGCTGCGGCCCGGAAGCCCGCGCCCTTGCAGCCGTCAAAGCTATTTTATGCCCGGCTTCCCGGCGGCGGGTTGGCTGCTCGCTGGGGCAGCCTCGATTTTTACCGTAAAGTTCCTCCCCTGCCAGCGATTTTGCGCCGGCCAGTGCAGCGTAAAGACCAGCTCCCCGGCCTGCCCCGCTTTCGTAGCGATGTCGCCCACCGACCCCGCCGCGCCCAGCGCGCGCGAGCTCACTCGCGCCTGCGTAGCCCAGCTGTCGGTCGAGTACACCACCTCGAAAGCATCGGCCGCGAGGATGCGCAGCGTTTTGCCCGCCGGGATAATCGAGACCGGCCGCCGCAACTTCCACACCGCAAACGGGCTCTCGCGCGGCCCCTCGCCGTAGCGCGCCTCCACCGCCGCAATCTGGTCGAAGACTCGCCCGTCCGCGACCGAGCGCACCAGCTTCAGGTATTCCGCATGCGCCCAAACCAGCGGCATCGCCGAACCCGCCGGGTCGCCCAAAACCACCGGCCCTGCTGTCGTCTCCAGCGAAATCCTTTGGTCCCACACCTGCTCCGGCAGCATCCCGCCGCCGGACGCGAAACCCTCCATCGCGGCCAGCAGCGGCCGCACATCGCGCCCGGCTGCCAGCTCATAGTGCGCCCGCTCACCAGTCAGCAGCGGCCACGCCCGCCCCTGGCCGTAGTGGATAAATGGCCCGCCGCCCTTTTGCTCGCCGTAGCCGTCATGGTTGTAGCGCCGCCAGCACGGCCCCTGCGGGCACTCAATCCGCAGCACCCGGTCAATGACCTTGATTGTGTCCTGAATGACAGGGTCGTCCGCGCGCCGGATGCCATAGCGCACCAGCTCCAGGAACCCGCCGTCCACAATCGCGTTCGCCGGGAATACGCTTTCCTCGTCGGGCGCGCGGTTGCTCAGCCGCAGCCTCCCCACCGGCACCTCCGGGTTATGCCAGGGCTCGCCCGGCGCCGGCGGCTGCACCCGGATGTAGTGCCGCTTGATCTCCGGGTGCAGAGTACCCTGGCTCGTCACCGTCCAGTCCTCTATGTGGGACTGCAGCCAGTCCGCGTGCTCGTTCAAAAACACGCCCAACTCCTGCGCCCCGTGCGCCGTGGCGATCTCCGCCGCGCAGCACAGCGCGCTGATCACCGTCGCGAGCGTCGAAGGCGAGTAGCCCGCGTTTTCCTCCCAGCGCTCCTGCTGCGTTACCGGCGCGTAGCGCACCAGAAACCCCGCGGCCCGCGCCACAAACGGAAACACATCGAAGTTCGCCAGACCACCCATCTTCCACAACCGCCACGCCAGCATCACCGGAAACGCGACCTCATCCAGCTGCACGCCGGTCCAGTACGGCGTTCCGTTGACCCAAAAGTTCTGCGCGAACCCGCCATCCGGCTTCTGCGTGCAGGCCAGATACACCAGCGCCCGCAGCGCGGTTTCCACGCGATCCATCGCCAGCATCGCGCTCGCCGACTGCACCATGTCCCGGGTCCACACCAGGTGGTAGCCGCCCGTGTCTTCGTCGCCCTTGGCATAGCCCCAGGGGATCGAAAGCGACGCGATAAACGCCCCCGCGTAGCTCTTGTCCTCGTGCATCAACAGGACTTTCTGGCTCGCCTTCAAGAGCCGCCCACCGTCGCGCGTGCTCTTCTCCAGGCCCTCAGGCAGGCTCACCCGCTGCCATTGGCCCAGAAAGCGCTTCAGGTGCTGCTCAAACGGCGTCGCCAGCGAGCTCATGGTTGCGGCCAGCGCCGCGTGGTAGCTTTCGCCGAAGCCCATCGCCAGCACGAACTCGCGGGTATTTGCGTCGTGCTGCGCCGCGCGGTCGAGCGCGATCTCGCCCATGATCGCGACGTTCCCATCGGTGGCCGACCCGTACTCCCAGTCCATCCGGAAGTCCCGCTTCAGGTCCTGCCAGCCATCGCTCACGCCCACGAAGCCGCAGCTGGCTCGCGCAAATCCGCAGTCGGCGGCCATCGCCAGCGCATTCGGATCGCACCAGGCCAGCAGTATCCGCTTGCCCGCCACGTCCACCACCCGCGCTGCGTTGTGCGCGCCGCCCCCGCCCAGGTGCGGCGACATCAGCGCGTACAGCCGCAGCTTCCCGGCCAGCTCGGGCTTGGCAACCTCGAACCGCACCCGCACCAGTACTACCGACGAGTGCGGGTCGCAGATCGTTTCCTTGGTGATCGTGTAGCGCCCCTCACGGTCGCGATTGCACTGCCGCGGCCCCGGTGCCGCCGGGTCGATATAGGAGAACGAGCGCTCCATATCCCGCTTTTCCTCGTGGAAAAACGTCTCCCCGTCCGAGACCAGAAAACCCATGTCGCGGGTCTGCGGCCGGTCAATCGTCGGGTGGTAAATCTCGTTCAGAATCCCGTGCGAGGTCGTGAACCAAACCTTGGAAGAGGAGGAATACGCGCAACCGACGCTGTTTTTCACGCTGGAAGTCCAGCGCCCGGGCAGCCCCGGCGCTCCGGGAGCTTCGCCCTGCTGCTCCTGCCAAAGGTATTGCGGTGCCTG
>CAXTVG010000171.1:0-5135 GCA_964247505.1 uncultured Acidobacteriaceae bacterium | reverse complement strand
AGAGAAACCGAGGCAGCCACCCCAACACCCGCACTCACGCCGCTGATAAACTTCCGGCGCGAAACTTTGTTCTGCATCACTGCTTTGAGATTGTCCATAGCCTTCTCTTCAAGGGGCGATCGTGTCGCGCCGTTGATCAGGAAACGTTCCTGTTGCAACTATGGATTCTTCCGATGCAAAGAAAAAGGGCTGTCCGAGAAATAGACAGCCCTCACACATTACGAAAGTACTCAGTCAAGCCGGCGAGCCCGCGAGGAGGATCGGCATGGTCGGTGTTGTTGAACCACCCTCCGGCTCTTCCGTGATCCCAAACGCCTTGACCGCGGTTGCGCCCGCGAGCGACGGCACCAGTACATTGGCATTGCCGTGCGCGTCGGGCTGGAACGTACTCACCGCGATCGGCGCGCCGCCATTGGATGGGATCAGCCACAGCTCGTAGATCTTTTGCGGCCGCAGCGGAGCCAGATTGCTCGCCTGCAGCAGAAGCGTCCCGCTTTTCTGCTGGTAGGTCGCGCGGGCCGAAGGGGCAGTTGGGGCTTTGGGCGTCGTCAGCGTCACGCGCACCGCGGACGGGTCGGTGAGCGCGCCTAAGATCTGCCGCGCCCGCGCCTCGCTCGCCTCATACCGCGCCACCTCAGCATGCTGCGACTGCAAAGCGGCGCGCAGCGAATCGCGATCCTGCCGAAGCCCGACCGCGATCACAATCGCCGCAGCCGCCGCAATCCACCCGGTCAGACTCGTAAAGGCCAGCACACGAGCCACGCCCGAACGGCGCGGACGCTCTGCCTCATCGTGAACCTGCCCAAAGCTGGGGACGGGCACGGCCACAGGGCCGGGCGTCTTTTGAAGTTCCGGCCTTGCCGCCGGTTGCTGGCCGGTCCGGGCGACACTTGCCAAAAAGCGATCGCGCGCCCCTTTCGGCGGGGCCACCGGCTCGACCGCAAGAGCGTAGCGGGCCAGATCCTCCCGCACCAGGCGCAGCTCTTCCGTGCACAGGGCGCACTCGGCCAGGTGCGCCCGCACCTGCGCCGCGTCCTCTTCGCCCAGCAGCAGGAGCGCGAACAGAGCGAGATCTTCCACTGCGATATGTTCGTTCGCGTTCATCGCTCCGCCGCCTTTCTCAGCGTCAGGACAGCGCGCCTGAGCCGGGTCTTGATGGTGCCGAGTGGGCTCCGCAACCGTTCGGCAATCTCCGAATGGCTGAGCCCGTCAAAAAACGCCAGGTGCAGCACCGTCTGCTGCTCCTCCGGCAGCGCGCCGATCATGGATCGCGCGCGCTCCAGAAGAATGTTGTGCTCCCCTTGCGCGGCCACGTCCACGGGCGAAAGCAGAATCACGTCGTCGGCCGAATCCGACGGCCGCCGGCGGCGCAGCTGATCGATGGCGCGATTACGGGCGAGCACGGCAAACCAACCCGCCAGCGTGCCGGACGGCGCTTCCATCACCGGAGGATTTCGCCAAATGCGCAGAAAAACGTCCTGCATCACGTCTTCCGCGCCCGAAGGATCGCTCAAAACCCGCAAAGCCACCGCGTAGACCACGGGGCTGTGCCGGTCAAAGAGCGCTACCATCGCCTGCTGATCTCCCCCGCGAATGCGGTGGAGCAGGTCGACGTCGTTGCCCGCCTTGCCCTGCCTTGTCAGCTCGCTATCCATACAACGCACCACTCGGCAAAACGGGTTCCGCCTTTCTTCCGAATTTCCACGCAGCAAACAGGAGGAGGCGTGAGCTCCCCCAAAAGGCGCAGACCAAGCCTACACCGAAAAAGCCGAAAGCCGCGACCCGGCCTGCGGGTAAGGTGGGATTCGGCGCGCAGCGGACGCATTCGCAGTACGGCGCTCTTATCGTATGGATTCGCGCAGCTAATCGAGCGGTTTTGTGTCCTGCACACCAACGCCATGCTCGTAGATGAGGTTGCCTCCCAGGTGGGCGGACACCGAGAGCACTCCATAGCCGAGCGCCGCAAGCACCCGCGGGGCTGTACGCGAGGCCGTTTTACGCCGCCGCAGCGCCCACGACACGCCAAAAAGCCCTACCACAGCCACATTGAGTATGCCGTGCACTGCGCCGATCCGCTTCGGGGCGCCGGTAGTGTCCGCCCAGTCGTTCAGCCCGGTAACCGCCGCGCCTGCCGCACCTACCAGCCCGAGGATCAGCGTCGCGTCGGCGGCTGTGTTCATCGCCTTGCTGCCGCTCAGCGCCGCGATCGCATCGAAAACGACCGTTGCCGTCCAGGAACCGATCGGCACATCCGTGATGACGACGTGCAGCGGCTCATGGAGCCAGGTGCCGTGCAGCACATTCCGCACCGTGTGCCCCGAGGGGCCTAAGCGGGCAAACGCATCGCGCACCGCGCGCTGGATCGGTTCTTCGATCGGGGCGGTCCAGGTTTGCTGTTCCGCAAGCTTTGCAAGAGGATCTTGGCTCATAGAACGATACGATGCCGCTTCGGCGCACCCCACCAGGGCCGCTCCCGGCGCTGAACCTTCCTGCGCAGGGGTCTGCCGGGGTGAATTATTTGATAGGATGAACACATTGCCCTTGTTTTCACGTGGCGTACCCAGCCGGTCAGCGACCATCCAAAGCTGCCCTGAACGTCACCGCGCCTTCTGTCCCCGAGGTTTCGTGCCCAAGCCACTCCCCCATTCCCCTGACTCCGATGCTGGGGCGACCGGCTCCACACTTCATCGGCTGAAAAACCGCTCACTGCTCTCCCTGCTCGGGACAGGGCCGGAAAGCGAATTCAACGATCTCGCGGAGCTGGCCGCAGCGGTTTGCTCCACGCCCATCAGCCTGGTGACGCTGCTCGATGAGCAGATGCTGTATCACAAGGGCTGCGTGGGCTGCAGCTTTGGCTCCCTGCCGCGCGGTCAGACGTTTTGCGAACACACCGTCCGGCAGGACGGGCTGTTTGTTGTCGCCGACGCGAAAACCGACGGACGCTTCCGCACCCATTTCCTGGTGACGCGCGAGCCCGGCATTCGTTTCTACGCCGGGGTGCCGGTGTATGCTCCATGGGGCGAGAAAGCGGGCGCACTGTGTGTGATCGACAGCATCCGGCGGGAGCTCAAACCGTGGCAGGCGCGCGCGCTCGCCGTGCTCGCGCAACAGGTAAACGCGCGCATCGAGCTGCGGGTGCGGCGCAGGGAAGCCGAGCTGGCGCTCGAGCCGGCCACGGAAAACGGAACCTTGTTCGCCGCGTTTGCGCACGCTCTGCCGTTTCCCTGCTATCTCAAGGACAAGGAGCACCGGCTCCGGTTCTATAACCGCGCGCTCGCTGACCGATTCGGGATCGATCAACGCGAATGGCTCGGCAAGATCAGCCTGGAGCTGTGGCCTCCCGAAATCGCTGGGCGGATTCAAGCTGCCGAGGAGAGGGTGTTCTCGACCGGGGTGGGCTCCGATCTCCGCATTGAGCTCGCGCAAAAGGACCGGACGGCGACTTCCTGGCTGTTGCATCAGCGGCTGTGCCGGACTCCAGAGAGCGAGCCCCTTCTCGCCGTGGCGGCGATGGAGGAATACCCAGGCTGAGGCTTACCAGCTCCCTTCCTTTGTGCCCCACCAGTACACAAGCCCCATGGTCGCGGTGGTTTGGGCGTGTTCCAGCGCGCCGGGCGTATCGCTCAGGAAGAAGCGCCGGTTGGAGAAGTCGCGCCGGTACTCGCCGCGCAGCAGAAAGCCCGGCGCGACCTGCCGGTTGGCAACCAGCGTCCATTCCTTAAGCGCCTGCGCCTGCCCGCTGAACAAGCCGCTGCGGTCGTCGAAATACTCCGCCCGCGCAGCCACATACCAAGCGCGCGGCAGATTGTATTTGATATAGAAAGCGCCGAACGCCGTGTGCCCCGGCGACTGCTCGGCATAGCTGCGGTTCACTATATAGTCGGCTTCCCCGGTAAAACTCAGCGCGCGAGTGGCGCTCCATGTCGCATAGGTGTCGAAGATATGCTCCCGCCCGTTGGGCGCGGGCGAGATATTGCTCAGGGGCAAGCCGGGCTGCGTCGGCACCGCGGGAGTGCCGGGATTGAGCGTCAGCGGCACGTCCCGGGCTTCTTCTCCGAAATAGTAATTCACGTTCCAGGTCAGGCCGGCAGCGGGCTTGAGCGTCCAAAGAAACGCCTGCGACTTATAGCTGTTGAAGTCTTCAGTCTGCTGCGCGCCGTTTACCAGCCAGTAAGTCAGGTTCACTTTGGGGGAGAAGCTATAGATCGCGCGCAGGCCCGTGTGGTAGGAGGGCAAGTAGTCGAACGAAAACGAGCGCGAGTACGCGATCTGGTCCTTGGTGTAGTTTCCTTCGACGCCGAGCGAGCTTGCGAACTTGCCGAAATCGAGCTGGAGACCGCTGCCCAGCGGGGCCAAGTAGCTCCCGTACGCCTGGTATAGGTTGCGCCACACCTGGGGGCGCTGCTCGTTCAAGGGCGAGCCCCCCAGGGTTTCGGTCGCCTGCCCCCACATCAGGTCAAGCCTGCCGCCGGCGCGGCTTTCGGGCGCGGGCAGCCGCTCGACCACGATGTCGGCCTGGTTCAGGCTGAAGCTGTTACTTGAAACGTCATAAGCGCGCAGCAGGTTTACCCGGCCCACGGGCTGGTTGAGGTTGTACTCGTAATAGCCGTCTATGCCGAAGTTCAACGTGGTTCCCCGAAGGAAGCCGGGCGTTCGCTTATCCTCCGGCGCGGTGGGCGGGGGCGGGGACTGCGCAACGACGACCGGCGGAGGAGCCGAAGGCGCAGGAGCGGCGGCCTGCTTTTCCAGCGCGTCCAGCCGAGCTTCAATACGCTGGAGCTCGCCCCGCAGCTGCCGGATCTCCTCCGCCCGGTCCGGCGGAACAGCGCTCGTCTGCGCAAAACCGGGCGCGGCGCAGCCGAACAAAGCGGCAAGCAGGATAAGTTTCATCGCGACCTCGACTCTACTTCAACCCAGCGGCGGGCGAAAGCAAACCAGCTAAGCATTTGTCATATTCGCGGCTGCGCGAGCCCCAGCGCGGACCGGCCTGTACGCAATACGCTCCGCGATGGGCGGTGGGATCACCTCTTTTGACAGCGCTATGCTGCGCCAGCTAAAACCTGTGGTGAACGCAACGCGAAACGCTGCATTCACCTCGACCGCCGCCGCTTCCTCCAGTTCGCCGTCGCTACATC
>CAXTVG010000170.1:0-5147 GCA_964247505.1 uncultured Acidobacteriaceae bacterium | reverse complement strand
CACCAACCCCTCGCTCCCGACCGAGCAGCGTGTCGACGCCCTGATCCCCGCCATGACCCTGGACGAAAAAGTCAGCCAGATGATGAACGTCTCTCCGGCCATCCCGCGGCTCGGCATCCCAGCCTACGACTGGTGGTCCGAGGGGCTGCACGGCATCGCCCGCTCCGGCTATGCGACGGTCTTCCCGCAAGCCATCGGCATGGCCGCGACCTGGGACGCGCAGCTCATCGGCGACGAGGGCAATGTTGTCGCGACCGAAGCCCGCGCGAAGTACAACCGCGCCATTCAAGAAAACAATCACGCACGCTATTTCGGCCTTACCATCTGGTCGCCGAACATCAATATCTTTCGCGACCCACGCTGGGGCCGGGGCCAGGAAACCTACGGCGAAGATCCCACCCTCACCGCCACGCTCGGCTCAGCGTTCGTGCGCGGTCTCCAGGGGACTAATCCCACGTACTTCAAGACCATTGCCACCCCCAAGCACTTCGCCGTCCACTCCGGCCCTGAGAGCACTCGCCACAAAGCCAATATCAACCCGTCGCCCTACGACCTCGAATCCACCTATCTCCCCGCTTTCCGCGCCACCATCGTCGACGCCAAAGCCGACTCCATCATGTGCGCCTATAACGCCGTCGACGGCTCTCCGGCCTGCGCCAGCCCTCTGCTCATGCAACAGACACTGCGCCAGGCCTGGCATTTCGGCGGATTCGTCACCTCCGATTGCGGCGCGGTCGATGACTTCTTCCACGGCCACGACACCTCGCCCGACGCCGAGCACGCCGCCGCGACAGCCGTGCTCGCCGGCACCGACACCAACTGCGGCGATACCTACAAGGCGCTCCCCAAAGCCGTCTATGACGGCCTTCTCCCCGAGTCCGCCATCGACACCGCCGTGCGCCGCCTGTTCACCGCCCGCGTCCGGCTCGGCATGTTCGACCCGCCAAACAAGGTCGCCTACAACAGCATTCCCTTCTCGGAGGACGACTCCGCCGCCCATCGCTCGCTCGCCCTCAAGGCCGCGGAAGAAGCCATGGTGCTGCTCAAGAACGACGGGACGCTCCCGCTCAAGCCTGGGGTCAGGACAATCGCCGTCGTAGGCCCCAACGCCGCTTCGCTGCTCGCTCTCGAAGGTAACTACAACGCCATCCCCTCGCACCCGGTTTTGCCCGTCGACGGCATCACAGCCCATTTCCCCGGCGCGAAGGTCCTTTACGCCCAGGGCTCGCCCTACGTGGACTCGGTCGAGCTGCCCGCACCCCGTACCCTCTTCCACACTGCAAGCGGCAAACCCGGCCTTACGGGAACGTACTACGCCAGCGATGATCTGACCGGCGCGCCCACAGCCACCCGCATCGACCCTCAGATCGACTTCGACTGGACCTACGCGAGCCCCGTGGCGGGTCTGGACCAGAAACGCTACGGTGTCCGCTGGACCGGTACCATCACGCCGCCCAAGCCCGGCCGCTACCAGTTCGGCCTCAAGATCAACCGCTGCAACGACGGCTGCAACAACCAGGGCACTGACCAGCAGCGCGACACCGAACAGGTCGCCGTCACCGTCGATGGCCAGCCCGTCGACACGAGCGAGCATACCCCCGGCACCGATGACTGGGGCTCCATTATGCCCGAGCTCGACCTTATCTTTGCCGACACCAAGCCGCACAAAATCACAATCGAGTATCGCCACCTGGGCGCGCTTACCGCCGGCGGCATCTCCCTCCGCTGGCGCGCCCCCGCCGAAACCGAACTTGACCAAGCCGTCGCCGCCGCTAAACAGGCGGACGTCACCATTGCCGTGGTCGGCCTCACCTCGGAGCTCGAAGGCGAAGAAATGCCGGTCCACATCGAAGGCTTCTCCGGCGGCGACCGCACCCTGATTGACCTGCCCGCCCCGCAAGAGAAGCTCCTCGAAGCCCTCGGCGGCACCGGCAAACCGCTCATCGTGATCCTCGAAAACGGCAGCGCCCTCGCTGTCAACTGGGCGGCCCAACACGCAAACGCCATTCTCGAAGCCTGGTACCCCGGTGAATCCGGCGGCACCGCTATTGCCGAAACCCTGGCCGGCAAAAACAACCCCGGCGGCAAGCTCCCCGTGACCTTCTACACCGGCGTCGACGAGCTCCCCGCGTTCGATAACTACAGCATGCACAACCGCACTTACCGCTACTTCACCGGGAAGCCGCTATACCCCTTCGGCTACGGCTTGAGTTACACCAAGTTCACTTACTCCAACCTCAAGCTCGCCGATAGCAACATACAAGCGGGCCAATCGGTCACGGTAGAAGCCGACGTCCGCAACACCGGCTCAACCGCGGGCGACGCCGTAGCCGAGCTGTATCTCGCGCCGCCCCAAACCCAGCCGGCCCCGAAGCAGCAGTTAGCCGCCTTCAGCCGCATCCACTTAGCTCCAGCCGGAACTCAACACCTCCGCTGGCAGCTTTCGCCGCGCCAGCTCTCCACCGTCAACGCCGAAGGCCAGCGAGCCATGCGCGCCGGCGAGTACACCCTTTCCCTAGGTGACGCCCAGCCCGCCGACGGCACAGGCCTGACCGGCAAACTCACCATCACCGGCGAGCAAGTGCTGCCGAAATAGGCGGTACGCCGAACGCACCTACCTTCAGATACATGCTCCAGCGGAAATGAGGGTAGGTAAAGCTGAAACCGGGGACAAGCGGCTAAAGTCAGCAGGGACGCAAAGAGGTTTAATTCCGGTCTACCGGCACTGGATAGAACAGCACGGAGTTGTTGCCGATCAGGGCAAGTTGATCCCCACTCGGTGAAAGAGCAAAGGCAAGTTGCGCCAAAATAAAATCTCGGGTGGTTACAGAGAGTAGCTTCGCACCATTTCGGCTGCTGTAGATGGCAATTTGTTCCCGCAACAAATCCGCTCTTCTGAAAGGCTGTTCGTAAGCCATGGATCGATTGGCTCTTACTGTTCTTACGGCGAAATCTTTGTCGTCGACGCCCTCCGCGTAGAGCGCGACGACATCCGAAGCCGACTCGCCTTTCAGCAAAGGATGGCCATTCTCGCGGAGCATACGGTACCATCGGCCTCCGCTGCTCGTGCAACCCACGGCGAAAATCATACCGCGAGCGGGAGTGGATAGAACCGGCATGCAGGTGGAGTTGGTTGTTGCGATTGGGTGCTCCGCGCCATCCCATCGGCGCTCCCCAATCTTCCAATGTGTGGTCCCGTTCCTAGAAAGACGCAATTCGCCGGCATCGGTCAGCACAGGCGAGGGCAGAGTTGAGGATTGCACGGCAGTCGCAATCAGCCTCCTTTCCTTATTGAACACGCGCACTTCCACATCTTCCTCCGGCACAGCCGAGAGCGCGGCCTCCAACTCTCGTTTCACTGCCTGCGAATACCGCTCTCGTACAACCCCGACCGCGAGGGTGTCTCCCGACGGCGAAGAGGCGACCCATGCGACCTCGCCGTCCGTAGGGATCGAGTGAATCGTCCGTAGTTGAGCGTCCAGCTCTCTTAACTCTCCCTCCTTATGGACGAGAAGTCTGCCAGGTGCCAAACGCCAGAGGTATTGTTGAGCACCCTGGACACGCCAATCCATGACTTGCTGAATGCGGTGTGTCTCCGCGTCGATGAGGACAGCCTTGATGGTACGTACACTTTCCTGCTGCCAACCGGCGCGGTGCCGTAAGTAGCGAGGGTCGAACGTGCAAAGCAAGTCGCGCCGGTCCAGATAGGTCAGAACGGTATCGTAGTTGAAGAAAGGGCGTTCCCGATTGTTGCCGGGTAAGTAGCCCAGTTTTGCAAGCGGGATGCTCGCCGCCGCCGCGCTGTCCGCTACCTCCTTTTTAATGGCCGGCTCCGCCACCATGTGGCACGGCCCCGTGCAGAGAAGGGTTTCATCCAGCGTTTCGGAAATTACCGGCGCAAGCCGTTGATGCGGCTCGGCAGTTTCTTCCGTCTTCGCATCCGCAAGCGGAACAGGTTTGCTTGCTTCACCGGGCGGTGCGGAAGGAGCCAGCGTGTCGGCCCGTGCGGAAACAGGCGCACCGCCGGAAGACGTGGTCTCCACGCCGGGATTCGCAGCCATGGCCTCATGCGTCAGAATGAAATTTGTGCCTTGTTCCAGGTGAAGATCATGACCCAAGGCTTCCAGTGTGGAAGCGCCATCCTTGCCGGTTCCAATATCCAGGACAATTTTTCGGACGCCAAGCACCTGACCGGGAAGGATGTGAGCAGGAAGCTGCCGCACAGGCTGGCTGAACCTGGGGTCGACCGCTGGTAAAGAAGCAGCACTTTTCATCCCGCTTCCCATTGCATGCGCGAGCGGAGGCGCCTCACTCAACCCAGATTGGCCGTCCGCACGCGTGCCCTCAAACCCGATCACGGCTACTAATTGAAAGGGAAACGCTCTCTCATGATGCCCTTCACAGTCCGCGGCGTCGAAAGCAAGCTTGATCTCTGAATCCTTGACGCCTTTGGCCCGCTTCCGCAGCGCAACGACATGGCCTTTGACGATGCTTCCGGCGCGCAGCGTACAGCCGGAACCTGTCCACGCGGAGTCGACCCGCACCAGCACGACGGACCCCTCGTGAAGGCGCGCAATAACGAGTGGGAGAATGAGCTCTGTCCGCAACGGCGTCGCCGGGCTTACTGCGACGGCACAAGCGGTTCGCAAAGCAAACACCGCCGCGCATACCAGAACTCCCCACGCAAACAGCCGAAGCATGTAAACCATAAAAGGGAAACCTGTTCGGAACAGTCCGAATCTTGCTTGCGAAGCTTGTACACCCTACTGGTCCAGAAATCATGCCTTCACAGCCTGAGACCCAAACCATTCTGAGACCCTACACCTTTCTTACGCCGAAGCCCACGCTTTAGCTGAGTGGGGTCAAAAACGTACACAGCGCCAGGGAAGAAATCCCAGACCCCTTACTCGTCCACCCCCGGCGCTTTCCCCGTAATCGGGTTGCAGCAAGGCGACTGACGCGGCGTGAACTCCATAAACTCCACTCGCACCTCATCCGGGTCGTACAGGTTCAGCTGCACCTTCCCATCCCGCCCCATTTGCTTTTTCGACCCCGCCGACGGAGTCCACCCCCGCTGCTCCAGCTTCGCGACGACCGGGTCCATATCTGCCACACCGAGAGAAAAGTGATCCTGCACCCCCACCTGT
>CAXTVG010000169.1:0-5151 GCA_964247505.1 uncultured Acidobacteriaceae bacterium | reverse complement strand
GCGCTCGCGCACACCGCGCGCATCCGCGAGGTCGACGCCGCCATGGAAGGCCGCATCCGCGTGCTGCCCGGCATTGAGGTTGACATCCTCCTCGACGGCACGCTCGACCTGTCCGATGAGGTGCTGGCCCAAATGGACGTGGTGGTCGCAAGCACGCACTCGCACTTCGGGCTCGAGCCGGGCGAACAAACCGAGCGGCTTCTGCGGGCGGTTGAGAACCCGTACGTGCGCGTGATGGGCCACCTGACCGGCCGCCAGCTGTTGCGGCGCGAGCCCATGCGGTTCGACGTGACCGCTGTGCTGAAGAGGGCGGCCGAGGTGGGCTGCGCGGTCGAGCACAACGCCTCGGCCGAGCGGCTTGACTTGTCCGACAACCACCTGCGCCTGGCGCGCGAGCTGGGATGCACCATCGTGATTGACTCCGACGCCCACGCGGCCGCGAATCTGGGCAAACTCAACTACGGCGTCCGGCAGCTGCGGCGCGCCGGGCTCACCGCCGCGGACGTTCTGAATACTCGGCCTTTTCACGAATTCATAAAAGGGCTGCGGCCCCGTCCCTGAGGTAACCTCCAGATATGCCAATCTCTCCACCGGCGTACGACCAGGGTCAGGCCCGGCGCACCGTGATCCTGATCTTCGCGACCTGCTTCATGTTTTTCGCGATATGGGCTTATGTATTTTTCCAGCAAAAACCGCGCGTGGCCGATGGGGAAATCCAGGCGATCACCGCGGTTCCGCTCCATACGGAATTTCGCCAAGGCGGAGGGCCGGCCGACGGCGGCTACGGCGGCGACGTGCAGAAGTCGGACGAGATGTACGTGTGGACCGCGATCACGATGAAAAACCTGACCGCCGATGTGCCCCTGTATGAAACGCAGCAGCGCGCCACCCTCACGCTGCCTGACGGCGAGCAGCAGTTCGCCTACGCCGCAAGCCCCAGCGACGTGGCCAAGGTGCGCTCGCTGCCGAAACTGCAGCAGCCGGCCGGCGCGCTGCTTCCGCGCGAACTTACGCTGAAACCCGGGCAGTCGGCCCAGGGGCTCGCCCTGTTTGCCTTCCCCATCACGCCGGACACCTGGAAAACGCACCGGGACTTTTCCGTCGCGATCTCGTTCCAGTGGCAGCGTGACCTGGCCCTGCGCGAACCGAAGCCCAAGCTGTAAACCCCGTAAACTAGACGCATGCAGCACGTCGTGATCGCGGGCGCGGGCATCATTGGCTTGGCTGCCGCTTTGGAGCTCGCCGAATCTGGTTTCCGCGTGACCGTACTCGAACAGGGCCGCGCCATGCGCGAAAGCTCCTGGGCCGCGGCGGGCATGCTGGCCGTCGAAGACCCGGAAAACGCGCCGGAGCTGCTGCCCTTGTCGCGCCTGAGCCGGGCGTTGTATCCCGATTTTCTCGATCGCATCGAGCGGCTCAGCGGCTTGCGCGTCCCCCTGCGGACCTCGCGCACACTCCAGGGCGTCCGGCCCGGAAGCCGCAGCACGGCGAGCGAGCTGCTGCCCGGGCTCAGCACAGGCGAGTACACATTTTCCTTGCTGGAAGAGGCGAGTCTCGACCCTCGCGACCTTTGCACGGCCCTGCCCCGCGCGGCGGTTGCTGCGGGAATCGAGCTCCGCGAAGGTTCTCACGTGCAAGCGGTTTGGCGTGATGCCGATTGCCTCGCGATTACGCTGGGTAGCGGAGAAGCACTTGCGGCGGACCACTTCGTACTCGCCGGCGGCGCGTGGGCTGGTTCGGTCGGGCTTCCGAATACGTCTCATCTGCCGATTGTTCCGCGAAAAGGCCAAATGCTTGAAGTAGCGCTTGAAGGGCCCAGGCTGCCCGTGGTCGTGCGTACGCCGGAGTTGTACCTGGTGCCGCGCGGCGACGGCCGGGTTGTAATTGGCGCAACAGTGGAGGATGTGGGCTTCAATCGGGAGGTGGATGAGTCCGCCGGCGACAAGCTTTGGAAAGCGGCGGGCGAGCTGTGGCCGCCGGTGTTGCGGGGGCGCATCACCGCGCGCTGGGCCGGTTTGCGCCCCGGCATCCGCGACGCACTGCCGGTTCTCGGCGGGTATAGCGACGGCATTTGGGCGGCAACTGGGCATTTTCGTAATGGAATCCTGCTCGCGCCCGGCACGGCGCACGTTTTGCGGCAGCTCCTGCTCGGGCAGCAGCCTTCTGTTTCGCTCGATTCTTTCAGTCCCAAGCGCTTTGCGCACGAGTTTTCCTCGGCTCTGCCATAGCTCGATGTGCGGCCAGTTCCAAAATGGTCCGCATGCCCAATCCGGGAATCGAGGGCCTCGCGATTTCGCAGGGCATGACAACGGTTTCACCACTGGGCTATAACCTAACTTTGGCTGTTTGCCCGCTCGCTGGACGCAGCCCTTGAAATCACACCTGCCATAACAGCAGGCAGAAACGGGAGCGATATGGGAACAGCAGTAGCGGGAAAAGGACTGGAAGGCGTCGTCGCGGCAAACTCGGGCGTGTGCTGGATCGACGGAGAAGCGGGCGTGCTCGCCTACCGCGGCATCGACATCCACGAGCTCGCGGAACGCTCCAGCTTTGAGGAAACCACCTACCTGCTTTGGCACGGCAAGCTGCCCACGCAGGCGGAGCTGGCCGAGTTTTCGCGAGAGCTGGCGGAGGCGCGCGAGTTGCCTTCGCATGTGATCGAGTTGATGAAGGCGTTCCCGCGCGAGGCGACCCCGATGGAGGTCCTGCGCACCGCGGTTTCCGCCCTGAGCTTTTACGATCCGGACGAAAAAGCGGTTGACCACGCTAGCAACCTGCGCAAAGCCTTCGCGTTGACCGCGCAGGTGCCCATGATCGTCACAGCGTGGGATCGCATTCGGAACGGCAAGGACGTCGTGCCTGCGGACAAATCGCTATCGCACGCGGGCAATTTTGTATGGATGCTGCGGGGCGAAAAACCTTCGGAAACCGCGACGAAAACCTTCGATGTCGCGCTGATCCTCCACGCCGATCACGAGCTGAACGCCTCGACCTTTGCGGCGCGGGTCATCGCCGCGACCCTCGCGGACATGCACTCGGCCATCACCGGCGCAATCGGCGCACTCAAGGGCCCGCTGCACGGCGGCGCGAACGAAGCGGTCATGCGGATGCTGTTCGCGATCGACAAAGCCGGTGCGGACCCGGTCGAGTACGTGAGCGAAATGCTGGCGGAAAAGAAGAAAATCTCGGGCTTCGGCCACCGCGTATACCACACCGAAGACCCGCGCGCGACGCACCTGCGGCGCATGTCGGAGGAGCTGGGCAAGGCCGACGGAAACCCGAAGTGGTTCGATATGTCGCAGGCGATTGAGCAGTACATCAAGCGCGAGAAAAAGCTCAACGCCAACGTCGACTTCTACTCCGCCTCGACGTACACCACGCTCGGCATTCCCATCGACCTATTCACGCCGATTTTTGCTGTCAGCCGGGTTGCAGGCTGGGCCGCGCACGTCATCGAGCAGCTGAACGATAACCGGCTGATCCGCCCGCGCGCCGAATACACCGGACCCGACTACCCGGCGGCTTACGTGCCTATTGAAAAGCGTTAAAACCGCCTGCGCGGCTTGCGGCCACTTCGTGGCATGTTTTTGTTGATGCTTGCACGATAGACTTTGTGGGCCTCCCGTTGGTCGGCATGAAGGATACCGGCTCGCGACCAACGGAAGCGCCACAATCTTGACAAAGACCCGCCACGAAGTGGCCGCCTCCCGCGCAGGGGGTCTTGCTTTTATTTCCGGCTCGCCGGTGGAATGATCCCGTTCATGCGCAGATACTCGACCATTTGCCCATAGTGGTCCTGCGGGTGCGCGATCGCCTCTATCGCCGCGTCCACGCGCGTCATCCCGTTCGCCGCTCCCATGGCTACAAACGCATTTTGCGGGGTAATCGTCGCGATCCCGTTGTGGGCATACTCGAACGATTCCTTGAGCGCGGCAAGAATCTCATCGCGGTTGGTCAGCTTCTCGATGTCTGCGCGGCTTTTGCCGCCCTGTAAACCGAATCCGCGAAACACGCCGTAGTTTACTTCCGTGACATGCTTGATTTCCTGGGCAAATGTGCGAACCCCGTCAAACTTGCCCATGCTCGCGGGCGGCGCGAAGTTGAATTTATCCGCGGGCATTGCCTCGGCCGCGCCGATAAACTCGCTGGCTTCGTTGGACAACTGCTTATTCAGGTCTGCGGCCGGCGAGCTCATGCCGCCGGAAGCCGTGTGGCCCGGCATATTCATGGAACCCATGCCCTGGGCCAGGGTACAAGCCGGTAGCGCCAGCGAGGCGGCGAGCGCGAAGGTTGTTACCGCGGTGCGAAAGTGCATAAACATCTCCTTACATGCAAGTGCATTGCCGCAGCAAGCCTAGCAGAATCCCGGCCCCGCGCGGCGTAATCTTATACAAAGTGATGCAGCGCATCTACATGGACGCGAACGCCACCACGCCCCTGCTGCCGGAGGTATTCGAGGCCATGCGCCCGTACTTCATGGGCGGCTTCGGCAACGCTTCGTCGGTCCACTTTTACGGCCAACAGGCGCGGATGGCGGTGGAGGAAGCCCGCGAGGAGGTCGCCGCGGCGCTCGGCGCGCGCGCGGCGGAGATTGTGTTCACCAGCGGTGCCACGGAAAGCGACAACCTGGCGCTGTTCGGCGTGGTCGCGAAGGCGTTGGACGCGGGTGAACCCGCGCACCTCATCACGACCGCGATCGAGCATCACGCCGTGCTGCACGCGGCGGAGGCCTTGGCAAAGCGCGGGGCTGCGGTCACTTTTATTCCTGTGTCCAGCGAAGGCGTTGTTTCGCCTGACGACGTGCGCCTCGCCCTGCAGCCGGACACCCGCCTGATCAGCGTCATGCTCGCGAACAACGAGACCGGCGCTCTGCAGCCCGTGCAGGCAATCGCGCAGATCGCCGCCGAGGCCGGCGTCCCCGTGCACACAGACGCCGTGCAGGCCATCGGCAAGGTCCCGGTCAACGTAAAAACATTGGGCGCGCACCTGCTCACCCTGTCCGGCCACAAGCTGCACGGGCCTCAGGGGGTGGGCGCTTTGTGGGTGCGTCGCGGTACGCGCTTGCAGCCCCTGCAGTACGGAGGCGCGCATGAGCGCCAGCGCCGCGCCGGGACCGAAAATTTGGCCGGCATTGTAGGCCTGGGCGCGGCG